>CAYNEP010000009.1:0-14744 GCA_964396255.1 uncultured Gammaproteobacteria bacterium
TCGATATCGCCAATAAATGTGTATAATGAAGAGAGATTTAAACTCAGGTTTGATTTCCTAAATAAACACCATGGCTCACAAGGATACAAAAGTCGGACATATACACTTAACCGTTTCCAACCTTGACCGATCGCTTGCTTTTTACCAGGATCTATTAGGCTTTGAAATATCAGCGCGGTATGGAGACTCTGCAGTATTTCTTTCTGCAGGTGGATATCATCATCACATTGGACTTAACACATGGGCAGGCAAAGACGCCACTCCAGCGCCTATAGGTCATACAGGCATGTATCATGTTGCATTTTTATATCCCACAAGGCTCGAATTGGCAAAAGTGTTAAAACGTCTGATAGATGCAAAATATCCTCTGGATGGCTCGGCCGATCATGGAGTCAGTGAGGCGATATATTTAAAAGACCCTGACGAGAATGGGATCGAGCTGTACGTTGATCGTCCGCAAAAAGAATGGAATGTTACAAACGACGGAACGGTAGAGATGCTTTCAGAACCACTTGATGTAAATATAATATTAAATGAATTAAACTCGACATCGCAATAAATCATAGTCAAAAAAACACTCAGTAAGACTTCTCCTACAACATTAGCTCACTTGCAACTCATAACATGAGATCAATACTAGAGAAATTATTCATAACACAAAAGCCCTCCTATAAAGGAGGGCTTATTAGACGATCGAGCTTTTTATTTAGAACTTGTTTTTACTGGAATTCTCTTTGATTTAGCAGTTTCGGCAATTGGAGCCTTAACAATCAAAACTCCATTTTTGACCGTTGCCTCCATTTGCGAATCGTCAACTGGGCGAGGAAGATAGGTGCTGTATTCAAAAGATGAAACTCTTTGCATCTTATGCACTATTCTATTTTTGCTTTTCTCCTCCTCTTTTTCTTCAGATCGACCTTTGACATGCAAAACTCCCTCTTCGTATGTAATTTCCAGTTTATTCTCTGGGATCCCAGGAACTGATGCTTCAACAATAACATAGCCAGCTTCTTCATAAACATCAAGACCTTCTGTCATTGTAAGCTGAGGCCATTCGTTGTCTTCAAGCAAGGGTTGAAAGAATTGCCTTTGCAATTGAATATAAGGATCAAATCGTATGATTGCCATAGTTTCTCACCTCCTTCCGTATGCTTTATAAACTATTAACAATAGTTAAATATTAGCAGTCTATAACATAGAGTGCTAAATTGTCAAGTGGAAAAAGATAAATACTCTGAGGCACTCTAGTAATTTTATTAATCTTGAATAGGCACACATTGATTGCAGTTATAATAATTGACCATTAAGCCAATTTACTACTATGCTTGAATATTAAACTGCCTTATCAGGTTATTCTCTGATCATGGGGATCAAAAATTGACGGCGCAACCTTATCTCCTTTTAAAAATTGCGCAATACGTTTGCCACCAAATATCGAGGGTAATATTCCTATTCCATTACATCCAAGGTTGTACAATAAGACTTCATTGCATGGCTCAGGACCTATCCTTCTTATGCCATTTGGCGTGTACCCCATAAGACCTTGCCATAGATAGTCAAATTTGATATTTTCTTGAGGATATTTATTGTAATTACGCTTTAAAAATTGATCGATTGTTGTGCTAACAGCGCCCATTTCTGCTTGATTATATGCAAATTTTTTCTCTTCAGCCAGCACTTTATCAGGACCCCCTACACAAATCAGATCACAAGAAATATCTTCTTTATGTTCATGTGATCTTCTTGTGAGATAAAAGTAGCTTTCACTTAATACGTCTCTATTGTTTATTTTTAACTTTGGAAAATAACTTATTGCAACAGGCTCATGATGAGATGATTGTATGTACCCAGCCATGTATCCAATCAAACCTGTAACAGTGTGGTGGAACTGTGTATTAATTTTAGAACCAGACTTATTAAGTATTGAAAATTGCTCAAAGCCATTAGTGCAAAGAACAATATTGCCAGACCTGACTTTGTGTGATAAAACATCCAGCTCCCCATCTTCTTCATTGAGGGTTACAGTCTCAACTGGACTACCCTCATAAAACATAAACCTATCTCCATAAATTTTCTTTAAATATTCGATTAACTCTTCAGTGAATAAAGCACTATTCATGCAGCCCTTTTGATAAGAAAGCGAAGCAATATAATCAGCGTTATCAGACTCAAGAATCTCGAGGATCTCTGATTGTGGAACAACTGAAAATAAATCATTAAAAATATTCGGGATCTCTTCTCTCTCTCTCCACTCTTGTGCCACGAGTATTCTTTCTTGAAATAACTTATGGTCGACTCTATAACGGCTGCTTTTTAGATGGGGTATTAGCTGTTTAATGCTAGATATGCCGGCATGACCAACAAACCGATAGTAGCGCAATCGCAAATTAGCTTCTTTAATAATCAGCTCCAAGAGGTCCCATGCAGACTCAATTGATCTCTGCCCATCAATCGCAAGCTCGAGACCAAACTCTTCAACCATCTCTGGCAAGGGACGCTCGAAGTAGCTTGCAATCTGACCTGCATTATGACCTGTGGCACCATGTGCAATCTTGTCAGCCTCAATCAAGATGACTGATTTGTCAGTATCACGTAATGTAAAAAAGGCCGTGGTTACTCCTGCAATTCCACCACCTACAATTGCAACATCAGACCTCATGTCACTCTCTATTGCCAAAACAGGCCTTGTGCGAGCGAGTTCTTCGATCCAAGGTGAATTATTTTTGAGCATAAAATTCTATCACTTTCTGAGTCTAGCAAAACCCAACTAATACAGTCAAGAAAGTCGTCACCCAATGAAGGTTGCTATACTGATAATCATGAATATCACAACAAAGAACACAAATCTAACACTTGATCAAGAAAATTACACGTCAAGTTCCCCTCAGCAGTTTAATCAAAAAAGATTGTTTGGAGTCGGTATATTACTTTTGTTCGTCATGCTCATGCTTATCACTATCTCGTACCAGTCTATGCCTGCTCGTGTTAAAAAACCTACTCTGAATCCCACATCACCGTCACAGGTCAAGATTCCCACTCCAATGCCATTTGAGGAAATGACAATTCCCTATTTACAAAAAAAATCATATAAAAGCACTCTCTCTGATTTAAAACTACTAAAAATCCACGCCAACTATACGAGTTATCTAACATCCTATACATCAGACTCCCTACGCATTAATGGTTTACTTACTATTCCAAATGGCCAAGCACCCCGTGATGGCTGGCGTGCAGTAGTCTTTATACACGGGTATATCCCACCAACACAATATAATACAACACAAAATTATGCCTCGTATGTTGATGCACTTGCACGCTCTGGACTTGTTGTTTTTAAAATTGATCTCAGAGGACACGATCAGTCTGAAGGGGAACCAACGGGAGCTTATTACTCATCTGACTACATCATCGACACGCTACATGCAGTTTCAGCATTACAATCTACTGATTTTGTTAATCCTGACTCAATCGGACTCTGGGGACATAGCATGGCTGGTAACGTTGTTATGAGGAGCGTAGCATCAAGTCCAAGTATAGCTGCGGCAGTTATCTGGGCTGGAGCTGTATACACATATGATGACATGCAAAAGTATGGAATTGATGATAATAGCTATCGTCCACCGCAATTATCAACACCAAGGCAACAAAGAAGACAACGACTAAGAGAGATATATGGTGAATTTAAGGCAACGCACCCTTTCTGGAGACAAGTTGCAATTACAGAATACGTTAACAATGTAAAAGCTCCTATTCAAATTCATCACGCTCTAGACGATAACGTTGTCAATATAGGCTATAGTCGAGATCTTATCTCACTACTTAAAACTACCCAAACAAAACATGAATTATTTGAGTATACAAACGGGGGCCACAATCTATCTGGAAATAGTTTCAATCAAGCAATGCAGCGAAGTGTAGAGTTCTACAAAATAAACTTGTAGGCGCTAAACAAATAGTTGTAAAATCTTTCAAAGAAAGCCTAAGAACAAAAAATAGTATAATCTCATTTTATGAAGATATACTCACCTCTCATTGAGAAGGCAATTGATTTTGCATTAGATATTCACGAAATCCAGCAACAGCAAAAAAGGAAAATTACACATAATCCCTACATAACACACCTTTTGTCAGTCGCTATTATCTTAAGTCGAGTTACACAAGATGATGAGGTCATTGCTGCAGGAATCTTACATGACACCATAGAAGATTGTGACCCAAAAGGATGTGTCACAAAAGAAATACTTGAACTTAAGTTTGGCAAAAATGTTTCTCAGTACGTTTTTGAAGTAACTGATGAATTTACAATAAAGAACTTTTTAGAGAGGAAAAGAGAAGCTCTCAATAAGGTTATTGCCGGCTCTAAACAAGGTCAGTTGATAAAAAGCGCTGATTTAATTCACAACATGAGTGACTTAACACTCAATCATCACAAGATTGGTGACGCCATCTATAATCATTTTTCAGGAAGTAAAAAAGAGATGCTAGAAAGGTATTGCGAAACTGTTGAAGCATTGGCTAAAGTATGGCCGCAAAATCCACTCCTTGAAGATTTGCAAGATGCATTTGAAAATTTTAAGAAATTACAATAAATACGTGAATTCCCTTAAATCTAACATATCAAATTGCATTAACATCGCACTTGAAAACAAATTATTTGCAGCAACAAGTGTTGGTATTATTTATAAAGATGGATCACGAGTATCAATGTCGAGAGGGCGCTTTACATTTGACCCCACATCGCAACAAGTAGAGGACTCATCTCTTTTTGACATAGCATCAATCACTAAGGTACTACCAACAGGATTGCTTATTCTTAAGGCTATCGACGATAATCTCATCACTCTTGATGATAAAGTAATCCGCTTTATCCCAGATCTTAAGAATAATTATAAAAATGAATTAACCATTCGCCATCTACTCACCTATTCGCTCAATTACAAAGATCGCTTATCTGACCATAAAGATAAAACTCCTGAAGAAATTCTCAATATCATCTTTTCCTCGCCGTTGATCACTCCGCCTGGCACAATTAGCCACTTTGCAAATGCCAATGGCATCATGCTTGGTCTAATAGCTGAGATTATATATTCAGATAAGATTTCTGCATTACTCAATGCACACATAACACAACCACTGACAATGGAGAGAACGCTCTATCGCCCACTTGAGAAATTTAATAAAAATGATATTGTTCCCTCTCATAGAGATTCATGGCGGGGGCGACTTCTACAAGGTGAGGTCCACGATGAAACTGCATTTACGCTTCAAAGCAGCATGGATTCTGGCTCGGCCGGTGTCTTTTCAACAACTTCCGATCTTCTCAATTTTATTGAATTATTCTTACATGATGGCCAATATAATGGGAAGACAATACTTTCAAAAAGTATGGTTAACCAGATGCTCCTGAGTCAACTTCCACATTCTCCTAAGCCAGTTGGACTTGGATGGCAACTAAATCCAAAACACCTGTCAGATAAATTTAGTCGGTCAACTATCTACAAAACCGGTCATACCGGATGTTGTATTATTGCTGATATTGAACGGGGTATTGGTTTTGTTTTCCTGTCAAATTTCATCTTGGACAATAAACCAGAAGAGCATAAAATTGATAGAAAAAAAACAGAAAAGCACTACGAAGCTCTCAATAATTTCAGAAGCGAGATTATTGAAAAGACATTACAAGCATTATAGATCTAAGAATTCTCTGCTATTACTCTGTGTTATCTTAAATTGACTTTCATTATGAGCAACAACTCGATACGCAACTCTTCTTACTATCATTTCTATTTTACGCTCAACACTTCGTATTCCAGGATCGTACCCCGATACGCGAGCTAAATGCTGCCACACAGCATCATCTATGACTATTGAGCCCTCTGGTAGGCCAACCTCATTTAAGAGCTTTGGTAAAATATATTTTTTTGCAATTGTTATCTTATCTTCATCCTGATATGTGGGCATTTGAATAACTTCAAGTCGATCGAGTACTGCTGATCCAATATTTTGAGTATTATTTGAAGTTGCTATAAAGAGCGCTTTTGACAAATCAAATGGATAATCAATGTAATGATCTAAAAATCTACCATTCTGCTCCACATCAAGCATCTCAAGCAAAATTCCCATGATCTCGCCTCTGCTCTCGACAGCTACCCTATCAATCTCGTCCAGCAAAATAACAGGGTTATTTGTTTGAGACTGAATAAGAGACTTAATTATAAGTCCTGGCTCCGCCTCATGATTCATCTTTGACATCCCTCTTAGGTCAAATCCACTTGAGAGGCCTCCAAATGCAATCCGCACAAGCTTTCTACCAAGTGTTTGTGCAACAGATGCAGCAAAAGAAGTTTTTCCAGTTCCAGCCAGACCAACAAAAAGCAAAATTGGCGCGTGCACCATTGCGACACCATTCTTTTGTCTCTGAAGTGAAAGCACAGATAAGTACTCTAAAACTCTTTGCTTAACGTCATCTAGTCCATAATGATTGGCATCGAGTGTTTTTTTGGCAGTATTCAAATCAAACGTATCGTCCGTCGACGTATCCCACGGTAATTGAACAATCCAGTCAACATATGTCGCAAGCACATCCACTGCAGCCGCATTTCCTCCATATTTTAAGACCGATTCGATTCTATTAATGTTTATAGATATCTTGTCTTTCAAATCCCCAGGAGCTTTAGAAGATAATATCTTTTCTCTAAACTTTTCGATTTCAGCAAATTCTACAGATTGACTATCTGATGTATTTGTTGTGGATACAGGTGTAAAGTTCATTTTTTGTAATTAGCAAACTACCGTGTTGCTTGACAAAACGACTACCATTTGCTATATATATTAAAGAAATTTTCAAGGATTGTCTATGTATGCAATCCGTTATTTATTATAAATTTCTAAACTATGGCACACACTATAAAACCCTTGTTTGACTATGTGTTGGTAAAACCACTCGAAGGTCAAACACAAACTGCATCTGGTATCGTGCTTCCTGATACCGCAAAAGAAAAACCCCAAATGGGTGAGATTATGGCGATTGGACCTGGTGGTATGGACGACCAGGGTAAGATAGTACCCATGGTAGTTAAAGTTGGCCAAAAAGTCCTTTACAAAAAATGGGGAGGCAATGAAGTTAAGGTAAATGGCGAGGAATGGCTTCTGATAGAACAGAAGGACATAATGGCTGTTTCGGAGTAATTTATAAATTAGTTTAAATACAAAAAAAATTATGGCAAAACAACTTAAATTTGGTGATGACGCCCGCCAATCTCTTTCAAGAGGTGTCAATATGTTAGCAAAAGCAGTTGTTACGACACTTGGTCCCCGAGGTCGCAACGTCGCACTAGATAAAAAATGGGGAGCTCCAAACGTTGTTCATGACGGTGTTTCAGTTGCAAAAGAAATTGAATTGAAGGATCCATTTGAAAACATGGGGGCACAACTCGTCAGACAAGCTGCTGAGAAAACCAATGACGTTGCTGGTGATGGAACCACAACCTCAACATTACTTACTCAAACCATCGTAAATTTGGGTTTGAAGAATATCACAGCTGGTGCTAACCCAATGATATTGAAAAGAGGTGTTGAGCAAGCAGCTCAAGCTGTTATCGGAGAACTGAACACAATGAAGAAAACCATCTCGTCAGATGCTGATGTTGCGCAAGTTGCAACAATCAGTGCTGCCAATGAACAAATTGGTCAACTTATTGCCGATGCAATAAAAAAGGTTGGCCAAGACGGTGTTGTAACTGTTGAAGAGGGCAGAGGACTTGAGAGGGAGGTCGTTTACAAAGAGGGAATGGAAATTGATAAGGGGTATGCCTCAGCATATATAGTAACAGATACAGATAAAATGGTTGCTGAGATAGAGGATGCATACATATTGATTACTGATAAAAAAATCAGCGCAATATCGGATCTTCTTCCATTTTTAGAGAAATTTGTAAAGGTTTCTAAAAACTTGGTGATTTTAGCTGATGACGTGGAGGGTGAAGCACTTGCGACGCTTGTTGTTAATAAGATTAGAGGAACCTTTAACACGCTCGTTGTGAAAGCACCAGGATTTGGTGATCGCCGAAAAGCAATGCTTGAGGACATCGCAGTTCTAACTGGAGGACAAGTCGTGTCTGAAGACCTTGGATTAAAGCTAGATGCAATCGATGTAGATGTCCTGGGACGAGCTGATCGAGTCGAGTCTGACAAAGACAACACGAGAATAATTGGTGGCAAGGGCGAAAAAGCTAAAATTACAGGTCGCGTTGCACAAATCAGACGCGAAATGGATGCATCAACATCTGATTTTGACAGAGAAAAATTACAAGAGCGACTCGCAAAACTAACAGGTGGAGTTGCAGTTATCAATGTTGGAGCAGCTACTGAGGTTGAACTCAAGGAAAAAAAGGAAAGAGTGATCGATGCGGTATCAGCAACAAAAGCAGCTCTTGAAGAGGGCATTGTTGCAGGAGGAGGCGTAGCTCTTCTTAAAGCTCGATCTGTTTTGCCAGCACTTAAGGAAACAATGGAGTTTGATGAAGAGAAGGTCGGAGTTGACATTGTCTACAAGGCGCTTGCTGAACCGATCACTATGATTGCTTCAAACTCAGGTCAAGATGCTGGATGGGTCTTGAAAACTGTCGAAGCATCAAAAGATCCAGATTATGGATTTGATTCCATGAAGCTTGACTTTGGCTCAATGTTTAAGAAGGGAATTGTTGATCCTGCAAAGGTTGTTAGAACCGCACTTGAAAATGCGACATCAGTTGCAACAATGATTTTAACAACAGAGGCACTTGTCACCGAGCTTCCTGAAGAGAAACCATCCGGACCAGGAGGTATGCCAGGAGGCATGGGTGGAATGGGTGGCATGGATATGGGCATGTAACGCAAAACTAATTTTGATAATTCAATCACCCGCCCAAGCTTGCAAATACGCAAAGTTTGGGCGGGTTTTTGTTAACAAACACACATGAGGACAAAAACCGTTGGCGAAATGCTAAAAAAAGAACGCGAAAGACGGGGGTTTAGTATTGAGACTGTTGAGGAAAAAACAAGAGTCAGAAAGAAATATATTCAAGCAATTGAGGAAAGTAATTGGACACTTTTCCCCTCAAAAACCTATGTTCTTGGAGTATTAAAATCGTATGGAACACTTCTTGATCTTGATGAAGTAAAACTCACGGCATTTTTTCGACGAGAATATGAAAGAACAGACCTACAAAAATTCAAAAAAAAGATTGAAACTAAACAACTTACTCCAACCTCAAAAGTTTATACAAAAATAGGTATTATTATCTCGATAATCTTATTCATTGTCTACTTTGGAATCCAAATCATCAACCTCATGACTCCACCAAAAATTTCGATTCTCCAACCAACAAGCGATAACCTACCCCCACGAACAGAGAAGTTTGATCTTGTAGGTACGACAGAAAAAGATGCACTTGTCGAGATCAACGGAGAACGATACGTACTTGATGATAAAAATCAATTCAGGAAAAAGATTCCGATTGTTGACAAGGTCGCAACAGTTACCATTACAATAACAGGTGCCAACGGTAAAAAAACAACCTTAAAAAAAACGTACAGGGTTCTATAATTAGATCATGAACCCGTCAGCAATTCTCTTTTTTACACTCACTGCGTTACTCTATATTATCACCTCAAGGACACAAGGAAACCTAGCACGGCTCTTTTTAAGCGCACTCTCAAAAAATAAAATAGTGGTCTATATTCTTTGGTTTTTGTACCTACCAGGTATTATTTTGCATGAACTTGCCCATCTCGTCGTTGCTATTGGACTCCTGCTTGACGTTCGATCTATAAGCCTTATTCCTCAGATTATTGAAGATGAAAATGGGCGACGCATGGTAAAGTTTGGCTCTGTAACCTATATAAAATCAGATCCCATACGAGGACTTCTGGTTGGGATTGCTCCATTTTTCTTTGGAACTTTATGTTTAATCCTCTTATTTAACTCCATCAACTTCCCAAATGAGTCATTCAAGCTTAATGCCTTTTTTGTGTACATCTCATTTATTATCTCATCAACAATGTTCTCATCTAAAAAAGACTTACAAGATCTTATGTATGTCGTCCCAACGGTTGGGGTAATAACAGTCGTGTTTTATCTACTAAATTTTAATCCCTTCTCATACATTACACTTTCTCTGACTCTCCAAAAAAACGGTCTCGATTTTCTTCATGAAATTAATAAAATGTTTGGAGTGTCCCTCGTTATCAATGGGATTATCTATGCTATAGTAAGAGTAATTAAAAGATAATATGAATGATGTTTTAGCACAAAGTGTTGAGATAGGCGACAAGAATCCAATTCGGATTATTGGACCACTCGTTGGAATCGGCAAGCTTGCAGATGTGTTTAATGTTGTCCTTAGCTTTTTGTTTCCTTTAGTCGGCATCGTGCTCCTCTATGAATTTGTCATGGCTGGATATGTCTTGATTAGATCAGATGGTGCACCGGATAAAGTGAAAGAAGGAAAATATCGCATGACATATGCGATGCTAGGACTTGTCATACTAGTTGCAGCCTTTATGGTTGCCAAGCTCGTTGCTTTCATTTTAGGATTCGGTGGAGATATTTTTTAACTCTCCTTTGTATAATTTCGGGAAGTATGCAGCTAAAAAGACTCTCGCTCACTCACTATCGAAACATCGAGAAAAAGACATTCTATTTCTCTCCATTTTTAACGCTTGTTGTTGGGCCAAATTCTGTTGGGAAAACCAACCTTCTAGAATCAATTTATCTTATGCTGTCGGGTCATGGTATTAAAGAAGAAAGACAAGAAGAGCTTATTACAATAGACAAGCCACATGTAATTATCGAGGGACACTTTAGCGACAGCGATGATGTACTCAAAAGCAAGATTATCATCGAAAAAAAAGATTCAGTTATAAAGAAGTTCTTCATTAATACCATAGAGAGAAGATATCTTGAATTCTCTAAATATCTACCTCCCGTAGTCTTGTTTACACCACAGCTCATTGAGTCTCTTACAACAGAACCATCACGAAGGAGAGGTCTTTTTGACAACATGCTCGCAGTTGTTGACCCTGAATATAAAAAAAGACTAACAAATTATTCAAGCGCACTAACTAAGCGGAACAAACTCTTAGAACGACCAACACAAATGAACATCCTAATTAATGAGCTTTCCTTTTGGAATAAGTACCTTCTTGAACAAGCTGAGTATCTTACAAACAAGAGAGACGAACTCGCTCGATATTTTAACGAGGAAAAAGATATGGGTGACTTTTCTTTTGAACTTAAATATGTCGCCAACCCCCTAACGCTTGAGAAGCTTGAAGGAACGCTCGATGAGCAACTACGTCGCAAAACAACATTCTTTGGACCCCAGAGAGATGATTACGAGATTTATATAGACCTTAACAACTCAAAAGGCAAATTTAATATTGAAAACTATGGATCTCGAAGCCAACAACGATTGGGTCTTTTATGGGTAATACTAAATCAACTAAGGTTATTTAAAAAAAGATTGGAAAGACTACCAATCCTGTTGCTCGATGATATTTTTTCAGAACTCGACGAGACAAACTCCCATCTTGTTGTGAATGTTATATTGCGCTATCAAACAATCATCACCACTAATAACATAGAGCTAGCAGAACATCTTAAGCAGCACAAGACAATAATTACTCTGTAGACCTACCCCACTGTATCACCTTTCCTTCTCTTCTGCTGTTAGCCATTACAAGCTCATCGTATATACCATCAATCAAATTGAAGCTCTTTGCATCATCTAGCGTTACCCAAGCAAATTCGGAACTCTCCTCAGCTTGAAGTTTGACATCTCCCCCAACGTAATCCGCATCACAAGAGATTACAATTGAAGGACTACCATCTGCGTGAATTGTTGCCAAACTAGTTACATAGTGAATATTGTCAATCTCCAAACCGACTTCCTCTCGTACTTCTCGTCTTAATGCTTGTTCTAAAACGTTATACCAATAAAATTCTGTCTGCTTTTTCATATGGGAATAATCATCTACCTCAAGTCTGCCCCCAGGAACTGTCCACATATTTGGAAAACGTTTTTTATTTGCACTACGTTTAATAATAAGAAACTTATTGTCATGAACCACAATTGCTGTTATGACAACTTCATGAAGATACTTGTTGTTTGCATCCATACAGTATTATATAGTATTACCATGAATATCATGCATACCCTTGGAGTTATTATTTACTCTCAAGATTATGAAAAGCTGGCGACTTGGTATGAGAATGTATTAGGTTTTAAAGTCATCGAAAAGCTCCAGTTGCCCAACGATACTTATGTTGCCTTTGAGATGGGTTCAAACTATTTCTCCATAGGAAAACATAGTGAGGTTCACGGGAACAATGCTGACTCATATAGAATAATGATTAATTTCAATGTTGACTCAGTTGAAAAATCCTACGAAGAGATTAAAAACAAAAATGTTGAATTTGTCGCAACTCCATTCCTATCTCCAACAGGTACTTTTTGGGGTATGACTTTGAAAGACCCAGAAGGAAACATCGTTCAGTTCTTTGGTGATAAATAAACAAAACCCTCGAATTACTCAATTTACCAAATCCTTGTGGCTGCGTTTTTTTAGCAACAATCTTTGTTCCCATGGTCAACATTCTGACACTGAGGGAAAATATGTTTATAAAGTAGTGATACTTTCATGCAAACGAAACATCCAATGTTTAACATAACTTATGATAAACCGTAAATCGCCTTTTCAATATCATGAAGTTCAATAATGATATGTAATTCTGTATGAGTTGAAACAATTTCTATTATATTCACATTATTTGCATACAATATTGATGTTACGACATATAGAAGACCAGGATTCTCAACAAGATATGTATCAAATTTAATTGTCAGTATTGCTTTATTCTCAATTTTTATCTTATGAGGAATTGTTTTAAGAGTCGTAAGGTAATAAGATGAGCAAATTACCGTTATCTCGTCATTACCAAGAGTCAGGCTAAAAAATTCTCCACTTCTTTGCTTTATACTTTCAATTCTCAAAACATTCTCATCTGATTTATGGAAGACTAATTCATGAATGGGAGTTTTGAGCGATATGTCTTTAAAATTTTCCTTGACCTTCTTTGTTACAACAGACTTATTAAGTGACGGTCTTAACCTTGTAAGAGCAATAAGAACAGCGCTTTGGGTCACGGTCTTTTTTGTATCAAGTTCAACTTGTGGGTGGATAAGTCTTGCAATTTGAGCACAATTTGCAATACCACTGGACAATGTTTCAAAGTATAGCGGATTATTTCTGACGATTTTCTCAACTATTGACGCAATTGATATCATGTTAATATTATAACACTTTGTAATTATTTGTAATGTTTGTATATTTATTTTACAAATGATGGATATGGACTTATACTTTGTGGCTATGGCACTTGGAGAATACTCATTTCATAATAGTGAATCACTTCCAGATCCTGATCTAATGTCAGTGCACCAAACCATGCTTGGTGAGCCGACGCTCCTTCACCCTGGCATTGGCGACCTGAAAGACTCATACGATGCTGGCATGGCCGCAGTTATGACAGATGAATCGGGAGTAGTTTGCGGATATGCTCGACTTTCCCCCTTGGTTGCGCCAGAACTCAGAACCAAACTTGGACTCCCATCGACAATACCCGAGGTTTGGGAAATAGGATCTGCTGTTATTCAAAGAGAACATCGCGGAAACGGTCGATACAGCGCATTTAGGAGAAGTTTATTGCAAGCTCATATTAATGCAATACATGAAGGAAAAGTATTGGTCTTGGGGACAACTAAAAACATTGCCGTTATGAAGGTTCTCCCAGATGCAGCAGTAATTGGAATAAATTTCTACCCATGTGTCCATACAGAATTCCCCATGATTGCACCTCTGACATGTGTTTGTGAACCAGATTTTGGATCCGGGTTTCAACATGGGGCACACTGTGACTCACGAACTACTCAAGTTGCCCTAGATACCCTTCTTAAGAATTTATCTCAAGAAAATCAGCTTCGGAGCCCACAAACCGCTTGCACGATGTATGTTTCAGATTACAATCTTGCAGCCACAACAAATGCTGCATTAGTAGAACACTTCGGCAGTCAGGAAGGACTCATTAGCGCCCTTAAGGCGCAAGATTATTTTTAATAATGGACTTAGAATCACAATTTATTGAGCTCTGTCAAATAGATTCAATATCTGGAGAAGAGGAAGATATTGCAAATTATGTCTTTGATTATCTTAAGGGGCTTGGTCTCGATCCAGTACTTGATGAGCACAATATGATCTACTGTAAAGTTGGCAAAGATACGCCATCGATATTATTATGTGCACATCTTGATACAGTTGAACCAGGCCGCAATGTGAGCGTAGTTAAGAAAAACGAACATTATTGTTCAAAAGACGAAACTATACTTGGAGGAGATGATAAGGCAGCCGTAGCTACAATTCTACATGCAACTCAGGAAACTTTGAAACAAGGTTCTAAAAAATCTTTCGAGCTACTCTTTACAGTTGCTGAAGAGACATACTCGGGGATTAGAATGTTTAATACGTCCTGCCTTGAAGCTCCATTTGGACTTGTGTTTGATAAAAGCGGAGATGACCTTGGTCTGCTTGTGACATCAGCACCATACATCAGCGACTTTACAATCACTATAAATGGAAAGTCAGCGCACGCCTCAAGACCCGAGGAAGGTGTCAATGCTCTTGAAGGATTCTGCCACATTCTAAAT
>CAYNEP010000010.1:0-14357 GCA_964396255.1 uncultured Gammaproteobacteria bacterium
AATAAATCAGGCGTTGTTGACCCAGCCCCACCAGCACCAATTTGTACCGAGGAACTCGTACCAGTCCCTGCAGGTTGCAGGGTTATGTTACCCGCAGACGTCTGAATTGTTGAGGCAGCGTTGCCGTTGATCACAAGCGCCTCGCCTCCAGCAGTTGTAATATCGGTTGTCGCACCCGAAAATATAAGGCCTGTTGAGCCTATGGTTTTATTGACAAGAACATCAGTAGTTGAGAGCCCAACATACGTATCTGTTCCCTGAAAGGTAATGGTTGTTGAGTCTGTTCCTGCAAACGTCAACGTGTTGTTGACCGTTAGTGTTTTTGAAGCAGCAAGCGTAAATGTACCTGTTGTGTCTGTGACGGTCAGACCCGCAACTTTTTGAGCGTTAAAGGCATATGGTACCGCGGTAAATCGAATAAGAGGATCCATCTGGCCGTCCGCATTAAAATTAACTCCTAAATAAATATTGTCTGTGTTGAAATCAACCGAACCGGGTAGAGATGTTGTATCGCCTAGTGCGGTTCTAAATATTCCATCTGTGACTGTAATGCTTTTTGATTCTCTCCACACAGCGTCATTGTTTGCGCCAGCCGTACAAGGTGTTGCGGGACTTGCAGTTGTGTAGAGACAAAACAAAAATGTATATGAGCCATTTGATATGTTCGTTCCGTTCGTATTTACAACCTTTCCTTGGAAGCTAATTTGCTTATTAATCCCCGTTGCAGAGAGTACATTTTTAGGATAAAACACGAGAATCAAAAGAATAAGAAAGAGAGCTAATTGTGCGTAAATTTTCTTTCGAGGCTTCACTACGGTCTTTAATGTTAATCGAGGTCCTTAGTTTTGATTCTAGTAGCCTCGTATTATCATTGTCAATACTAAGATACATAAATACATATTCATATCATAATCACATCATTACTCATTTTATATATACTTTAGCCTTATATTACGGGCTTGCAATTTATTATTGGTATGATTATGATGTAATTAACAAGCATGAAAAGTTTCTCATATACCAAGACACCACAGCTCATCTCAAGGCTTGAAGCAATAGACCAATTGCGAACTCAGGTGCTTATCAGCCCACTCACTCCAAAAGCGGAGATGATATTACGATTTAAGACGCTTGAAGAGTCAATAGGTTATTTAAGGAGCCTTGACCAAGATGGGAAAAGCAACAACTATAATTATCGACAAATATTAGACTACATCTATCTGCAATGGACAGGAGTAAGAAACCCACTAGATGCAGGGCATTTAGAGCATATATTTTCAATGCTCGATACGAACAGTACTCCTTCTCAAAGTCAAAGTGTTTCAATTAACCAATCACTCAAATACCTACAAGCCAATACTGACCACCCAATACTACAGGCGGCACTTGCTTATATTATGTTGTATGCAGAACAATCGTTCCCACTCAAAAATGCACATATGGCATACATCACATTTTTGGTGTTTCTTAATAAATCTGGATATGGAATGCGAGGAATGTTTTCCCTCGGTCAGAAACTAACATTAGAGAAAACATATTTTCAAGAACTTGTTAACCAAGCACAATCAGACAACAACGTATCCCCCTGGCTTAATTTTATTATTGATATTACAACAGACACTTTAACTAATCTTTCTACAATTATTCATAATAATCACATAGCTGAGCCAAATAGCCAATCATTCCAAGTCAACTCAAGACAAGAGCAGGTTTTATCACGTCTACTCGATCCAGGATCTAAAATCTCAAACAAACAAGTTCAAAACCTGTTTCATGTCTCCCCAATAACTGCGTCTCGCGATTTAGCGCAATTAGTTAACATGGGATTACTTTTGCCATTAGGAAAGGGCAGATCAACATACTATACCAGAGTATAATAAATATGAAAATAAAATTATCTTTATTATTAATAAGCACCATACTCCTACTACCAACACTTGCGAATGCTGGTCCAACAAGCGGTACATATGAGCTAAAACAATATGGATTTGGGTCTGGCGGTACAACCGATTCCACCTCAAGTAACTATGGAGTTTTTGGGCTCCTTGGTGAACAAGAGGGCCAACAATTATCCTCCACAACATATAAAGCAAACAGTGGCTTAACATTTACCATTCAATCAAATGTTCCACCTGCTCCCACATTTACAAACCCAAGCAATAACTATGAACGGCTCAAAATTGTTATCAATGAAGGAGGCAACCCAAGTGACGCTAAATATGCAGTTGCAATCTCAACAGATAATTTCACAACCACGCTATGGATCCAAAGTGATTTTACAGTTGGAGCAACCTTGGGAAGTGAGGATTGGATGACCTATGCAACCTGGGGAAGCGCATCTGGACAATTTATAACAGGTTTAAGACCAAACACTACTTATAAGGTGAAATCGACTGTCAAACATGGCAAATATACACAAAGTCCCTTCTCACCTGAGGCAACGCAATCAACGGTTGACTCACAATTAACGTTTGGGGTGGACTCCGACACGATTACCTTTAATCAGCTTTCTGCCTCAAATAGCTATACAGATTCATCCAAATCAACAATACTCACAACATCAACAAACGCATATAATGGATATATTGTCTACGGTCGGGTCACCGCTCCCTTGACTCTAGGGGCTGTCACAATTCCAAACTACACGAGTAGCAACTCAAGCCCCTCCGCATGGAGTGGGTACGGATTTGGCTATACAACTGATGATTCAAGTTTAACGGGTGGAACCGCTGACAGATTCACAAATGGCGGTCCAAAATACGCTGGGTTTGGCACCACAGCTCCTGGTGATCCGATTGCGGATCACGCAAGTCCAATTACAACCTCAGTAACCAATGAACAATTTACTGTCTCCTATAGAGTATCAACGTCAGACACCCAAAAAGCCGGGAGGTATCAAACGACCGTATTATATGTTGTGGTCCCAAATTATTAAATTCATGAAAGCCCGTTTATTAACACAAACATTTGTTTTGGTTGCGTTGCTAATCGCAGCTGGCATGTTCTCACCTCAGGCAACAGCTCAGGATAAAAAGGTAAAACCTATGCTTTCAGTCTCCCCTACAATCTTGTCTATTCAACTCTCACCTGGAAAAACATACACACATACAGTGACGGTCAAAAATTTACTTGAGTCTCCCCTATCACTTCATGCAGATCTTGAGTCACTACAACCACAAAATGGAGAAAGTTTTTCAATAAACTCAGTAACTCCATGGACTCGCATAACCCCCTCAGATATGATTATTCCAGCGCATGAAAAAAGAACAATTACTGTTACCATCAGAACTCCAAACAAAATAAAAGGTGGTGGATACTATGGAACACTTGCTCTCACCCCACTTTTTCCAAGTGTTAAGGGACAGTCGACACTAGTCCAACCCAAATTAATTGTATTACTGCTTGGGAATATCGGCATTCCTAACATCACAGCTCAAAATGCGCAAATCACACGTTTTATAATCAATAAGAATCTCCTGAGCAAGGAAGACCCTAAAATTGATCTTGAAGTTAAAAATACCTCACTTTATCATTTCTCGGGTAAGCCAATTTTGACATTTACACCCCTACTTGGCGCTAAAAAACAATACATCTTAGATGAAAAAATCATATTACCAGGAGGTGTGCGTACATGGAATAACCAGATCAAACTACCCCAATCTAACTTAGGACTCTATTTTATCGATCTTTCAATGTCAGTCGGGAATGGGCTCTATGCAACAAGAAAAACATTTTTTGTAAGTGGACCAATCGGACCAACTCTTGGATTTATAATCTTAGGCTTATGTGGAATGGCCATTTTCAAAAAGAGGCATAAAATAACAAAAGCACTATCAATACTTATTTCTAACAAATAATGGCCTTGACAATTGAGATAAAAAATATCACAATCAAAGTACTTCAATGAAAAAATCAAGGTCCCTAAAATTAATAAGTGGAATTGTTGCTCTTGCACTCTTTAGCGTGCCTTTTTTGTCAAAATATCTATTAAGTGAGGCTAATGCAGGAACATTTTCGCCTAGGAAAATCACCATTTCAGACTCGCGTGCAGAGGCAACATCGGTTACCTATGATTACGCTTTCACGACAACACTGACAACGTCAATAAAACAAATTGACTTTAAATTCTGTACGCAAGCTGGAGCATGGGCTGATACATGTACGGCACCAACAGGACTTTCAACAGCTGGTGCAACCCGCTCCTCAGACAACATCGCAGGAACAGGTCGAACTGATAGCCAACCAGGTGCTAATTCATTCAGAACCGTTATCACAACACCAGCATCCCAAGCTACCCAAGCAGTTACGTTTAGTATTGCTGGTATGACAAATCCCTCAACAACAAACACGACATTTTACGCCCGTATCATTACGTATTCAGACACCGGAACAACTGAGATTGATTCTGGCACAGCAGCATTTGCAATATTAACAACAACCTCAGTTGCTGTCACAGCAACTGTTCTTGAGAATTTTTCATTTGCACTCAACGCTGTCAACTCAGGTGGATCAGTAAATGGAGCCACAACTGATATTACAACCACATCAGTATTAATTCCATTTGGAACACTATCTGATGGGGATCCAAATATTGGCGCTCACGATGTTGTTGTGACAACGAATGCCGGAAGTGGGTACGCAGTTTCAGTCAAGTCAACTGCCGATCCAGCTCTCACGTCAGGATCAAATAACATTGATAAATTTACAGGAACATATGCATCTCCTGCCACATGGTCCTCTCCAAACGGATCATCCCAAAGCGTTAACACAGGATTCTTTGGATACACAACGGCTGACACCACTCATAGTGATTTCCAATCAAATAAATGGGCAGGTATTGACACAACAGCACGAACAATAGTCTCTGCCTCAACTGGAGTTAGCTCCGAGACGACACGTATTGGATGGCAAGCTGAGATTAATGAGTTGCAACCAGCCGGAGTGTACAGTGGAACAGTCATTGTGGTTGCTACCCCAACATACTAAACATAACGCACAAAAGTTTTTCTGATATGCCCCACATTAAACTTCCTCAACTTAATTTAAAGAGAGTACTTTTTGTACTTGGAGCTCTCGTTATTGTAATAACAAGTCCAAGCATTGTTAGTTTTGCACAGGATTTAAATTCAACACAATCCCTAGAGCTCACTCCCCCATCGCAGGAAGTTAAGGCAAACCCAGGACAAACAGTATCTTTTAAGGTTACGCTCAAAAATAGAAGCAAGAACCCCCTTCCTATCAAAACACGCGTAGAGGATTTTACCGCATCAGGCGACGAGGGTCAGGTTGAGCTTATTGAGAAAGGAAGTTATTCAGTATCAGGATGGACAACCGTTGTGCCAGATTCTTTTACACTTGGCCCCGGTGCAAGTAAAACAGTATCAGGTACTGTTAAAATTCCAAATAAAGCAGCGGGCGGGCGATACGGGGCTGTGGTTTTTGGAGTTGAGGCAAAAACAGCTCAAGAGAATGCAGCTGCAGTCTCGCAGGAGATTGCATCGTTGTTTCTTGTTAAGATTGCAGGGCCAACAAATGAAAATCTAAAGCTTAATAACTTCACCGCACCCGCTTTTTCTGAGTTTGGACCAGTACCTTTCACACTTCATTTCTCAAATAATGGAAATGTTCACACAACAACAACGGGGCTTGTAAGTGTGAATGATATGTTTAATCGCAAGGTTGCAGATATCGTTGTTCCCCCAACAAATGTTTTCCCAGGATCACAGAGAAATATTAGTGCTCAACTTGAAAAAAGATTTTTATTTGGAAAATATTCTGCTACTGCCATCATGTACTTTGGTGAGAAAAATGAAACAATCAACGCAGTAACATATTTCTATGTACTTCCACTCCGCATTATTGCAATCACTATTGTTGCCCTACTCATCTTGATAACGCTTAGAAAAAGACTAAAGAAAGCAATGAAGGTATTATTTAGCTAGCCTCAGTATTACATGCTTAAAAAAAGCCTCATCTTTGTGTTTATTTTTTTTCTTGGCTTTGTAACTCATGCGATCTTTTTCCCTGATGTTTTGCTTGAGCAGCTCACATCAGGTGGAAAACAAATTGTAGGCATTGAAAAGAAAACCCCCGAACAAAAAATTGAGCCCTTGATCCGCACTGTTTCATACACAATACATGGATTCTCACCAAAAGCTGTTGTAATCCGCTATGGAAATTACATCGCCATCAAGAACACCTCAAAGGGCACACTTATGTCTCTAACTTCTACCCATAAAAGTTTAGGGACAAAGCGAGGGTATGGAGAGGGTGAAGTCCAACAAGTTGCCATGAACACTGAAGGAACATTTACCGTACAAGATGACATGTCACCACCTCACACACTTACTGTCATTGTCAAGAAATAAGCATTCCTCTTGTTACTGTTTCCAAGTTAATTTAATATGTGAGTATGCCAAAAATATTCTTAACACTCTGCCTCCTATTATCTCTTGTCTTAGGATCATTTACACATATTTATGCAGTCGATCAATCTGTGACAGTATCAGCAACAGTGCCAGCAACTGTCAACGACTTTACAACATCAATAGAATCAGCTTCATCAGGAGCAGAACCATACCCTCAAGATACAATCATCACCTATACAATCAACTACGGCTCTCTTTTATCAAACCAGTCCAATTTCACACTAGAGGCACATTGGAATGAGGGAACAATTACAGGCGGTGGGTCTGCTGAGGTTGTTGATTACGTTATCGGAAGCGCATCAAATGCCTACGGAGGAACACCACCTATTATTGACACCCTAGCTAAAACGATTTCATGGGATATTGATGACTTTCCAGCCAATACAATTGAGGAGACCGTTACATTTCAATTAAAAACCAAAGCATCCTACACGGGAACAAACATAGTAACATTTGAAACACAATCACGCATAAGTGGGGCAGGAGTAACAACTGAATACGACACCGACGAGAGGACGTATCGATATATAAATATAATCACGCCAACTGTTACACCTACTCCATCTCCAAGGCCAGAGCCAACCACAAGCGTATCAACAACAAGCTCCCCGACCACCTCTCCAACCCCAACCGAAACTCAAAAGGTACCTCCAATAATTACGCACGTGTCATTACAAACAATTGCATCAACCTATGCTGAGGCACTCGTGAAAACCAATATCCCAACGACATTAGATATTTATCTTGGCACAACGACCAGCAACCTTAAGCTTTACACAAAATCTCTAAACTTTGAAAAAATACACCTTATTAATTTCGACAATCTTAAAAGCACATCATCCTACTACTTTAGATTGGTTGCAAAAAACAGTGAGGGTCAGAAAACAACTTCTGATATTTTTACATTTAAAACCGCATCAACTGACCAAAGTGCAGTTATCGAAGAGGGCTCATTGTTTGTAAATTCAAATAAATTACTACTAGCTACAGGAAAAACAAAAAATGTTTTTTTTGCACATGGAACATCAGTTGTGCTTCACGTACCCATAACAAATAATGCATTTATCACGTCTGTAGTTGCTAAGATTTCAAATTCTCAGGTGTTGGGAATTCAAGAGGACACGCCACTCCCACCTGAGAACCAAACAAGACTTGTGCCGGCACTGCAGGGTATATTCTCTGGTGAACTCTATGCACCCCGAGTATCAGGTACATACACAATAGCACTACACATTCGCGAGTCAACCGGAGCTCTGTACAAATACAAACTTCCTTTCATTTTTTACGTAGGCAATCCGATTACTGTAGTCTCAAAAACTTCACATAAGCCAATCGAGGGTGTAAGGGTGTTAATAAAGAAAATAATGACAAATACGCATGAAAATATATCATTTTCGGAAAGTTTCTCAACTCAAACATATACAGATAACAATGGGCAGCTTCTTATGAACTTACCCGAGGGATCGTATGTTTTACTACTTACCGCACCAGGACATGCGGATGAAACATTTAATTTTAGTCTCGATAATAAACATACCAACTACCCCACCATAAAATTAACTAGATCAGGATTTTTAAGCGAGCAGATAAAATACTTTATCGACTCATGTAGTGATGCATACCACTTTGTAAAAACTAACTTTTCAGATCTAATCTTATCCCCTCGCGGTCAAGAAGTCGCATTTCTATCAAACTTCCTACTAAGTCTCATAATTGGAATTTTTGTAATAAGAATGCATACGACAGGAATATCAGAGAAAAATCAAACATACATGCACTGGCTTAAAAAGCATACGCTAACAGTCATAATTTTCATTCTACCTCCTAGTAGTTTTATTTTGACTATGACAATTTTGGATGCAAATGGGATACTCTCATCAGTTCCACTTATGATATTGATGTTTTTAAATTGTCTAATTTTTTTGCTCTATAGCCATGATATGTGGAGAATTGAGAAGTAACTCAATGGCATTGAATGTATACTATATGTTAGAAATACTATGATTGATTCAAATGAATATCCTCAACGACAAGATATCACAACTACAGACGAACCCACCGTTCGCCCTGAGATCATACGTGGGGTTGATTACTTTAACTTATCAGGACAACCAATAGGCAGAGCAATTAGCTATCTTCCGCAAGACCTAAGGCCTTCAAAAGTTATATTTCTCCCCGACCTTTGTCCGGGACGATCCGCAATTCCAACAGGATGTTGTGTAGAGATCAACATGGACTCTGACCCCTCATGGAGGAGATTTGCTGGGGGTGACGTTGGATGCGGCATGCAAGTTATTCGACCCAAGCTTACTTGGGAAGAATTCGACAAAACCGGAAAGGGACGATGGGCAAACATGCTCAAAACACTCGCCACAACAAAAGGCAAACTTGGTGACCTAGGATCGGGAAATCATTTTATAGACGCTGTTGTTGACTCTGGTGGAGAACAGATGTATTTTGTGATCCATACAGGATCAAGAGATCAGGGACAAATCGCATCAAGACTTGTTAATATCCCTCATGCGTTTGATGAGGCATACCAAGAAAGTGTTGAATGGGCACGTCAAAATCGTCTAGCCCTGGCTGACATGCTCATGTCAAGGTTTGGCGAATGTGAGTTTGTCTTAGATACTACCCACGACTTTCACACCCAACAAGGAGGCATAGCGACAATCTATAGCGGTGCAGTTCGCCTTGAATCAAACACGCTTAGTGTTATCCCCTCTTCACTCACAGGCAACATGGCCATTGTTCGTGGAAAAGACGGTCAATCAAGAAGTAAAGTAAACTACGCAGTGTCTCATGGGACTGGTAGAATAGCCTCAAGATCAGAGGGGAAATCAACAGTAACGCCAGAGATGATCGCAACACTTCGAAGAAAAGTCTTTATCCCGCGAGAAATTGATGATTCATCACTCAGAGGAGAACACCCAGATTTATATAGACCACTTGATGATTGTTTAGAACTATTAAACGATCATATTCAAGTTGTTGATCAACTCACGCCCGTTGCATACATTGGTCAAGTTTGAGAACCCTCAGAATCATCTTGGAGTAATTCCCACGAATCATAAAACTGGCGATATGACGCTGACGCTTCAATAAGAGCTCTTTGTTCGTCTAGTGTTAGAGCTGGATCGCTCAACTGATCACCCAATTCTTGCTTCAATGCCTGCTGCCATGTAAAGCGCACTTCTTTTGGGTCATCTGTTTTTGGTGGAACCCGCTGAACTGTAAAATCACGCGCAACCGCTGAAGCAAGTTGGTTTGGATTTATTCCTTCAGTTCTGGGCTTTGTAGCAAGAGCACCTGCGACAAGCTCAACCACAATATGATCATATGGGGACATTCCACCACCGCCCTCTCCTTCAATTGTTACCCCAAAAATCACTGGTTTTTCCGGTCCTGAAATATCACCCATTTTATTCAAAATATATTAATAACTTAGTTTGGTTTATGCAAGTTAGGCATTTCTTTTCTTGATCTATATAAATCTACAATTGGCTCAGGAATTGTCATATGATCTAATTCAGTATCAAAACGAACATTTCTCCCATCTTGATTTAATCTAAAATTCCATGGACTACCTCTTTGAGCTCCTTCAATAATCTCCTCAGGCTTGTTATGAAAACCATACAGCTCTCCCAGTATATTTCCATCCTCGTCAACAAACCTATGAGCAACTGTCAACTCCTCAAGATTCTTTGCCTTGGCAGGATCAAGTTTTCCCATGACTTCAATGTCATTGGCAAGACCCTTATATCCTGCACGAAGTTTACCATTCTCCATAAGCTCAAGTATATAATCAATAGCAGCTATTCCTTTAACTTCTACTCTTGACCCCGATGCCCTTTCAAGAACACCCTGAATGCTACTTATCGCATCATCTAAGCTACTAAAATGTAGATTTCCTGAGGGCTTTTTTAATCCAACTGCAACAACCTCTTCAAGAGGGGCTGCCCCATGTGTCATTGCCTGAAACACTTTACTTGTGCTTTTTGCTCCCGCAACTTTTGCCACCCTAGCAGCTCTGCCAAGATCTGACGGGTCAGGCTGAACCATACCCATCGCAATAACACCCGCAGCAGTTCCGCCCGATAATGATGCATATGCTGAGTCAATCGTACTACTCCCAGCTCCACCGCCAAGCTTATCACCAATCCACGCAACTATTCCACCAAACCCACTTACTGATTCGATAGTTGCAACCATCTCTCCAACAGCACCCAAGCCCTCCTCACCCATAAATAACTCTGGTGGCTCGCTCTCTTCATCACCTGAAGTAAATTTAGAAAAGACTTTACATATCGCATCTAATAAATACGGGTCTCCATAGTCACAGCCTTCATGACCAGTTGGATCATTTTTCATAGCAGGATTACCACCAACGTATGAGAATCGTGCTGGACCCTCAACTGTATCTGGTTGGACAAATAAACCAGTGTCCGCATTGTAATAGCGAGCTCGATAGTTATAGACCGAAGACTCTTCAAGTGCTTTTCTTTGACCTGTGAAATACTGATTTGTCTTTGACAAATCAAGACTTGTCATTTCAGTACCATATGGGTAGTGAGAAGGATAGTCGATTATCTGACCATCCTCACTAACCAATACTTTTGTTGATGAGAGATAATCTTGCATTATAAGGGTCTTACTCACGGTACCTCCTCTTTTCTCAATAATTACCTGTGCCCGACCCGTTGCTGGTACATTAAGTCGAGAAACACGTGTGGGAAGTATTTCTTGAGCTTGAGCAGGAGCACCGGATGGAATAATAGAGAATAGACAAAAGAGAAGATAGTATGTAAATAAAAAAGAGGCGAGCCTCCTTTTAAAACTCATACTTTGATGATAGCAATAAAAACAGGGTTATTGCAAGAAGCAAAAAGGACTATTTAGATTAGAGGGTCTCTATATCGATGCCTACTGATGGGCTCATTGTGGTTGCGATATGCGCAGTCTTTACTTTCTGCTTTCCAACAGCTCCAACGAACACCTTTATATTCTCGATAATTTGATCTGCACTAAATGATTTTTTTCCAACCGAGAGATGAATTAATGGAAATTTCGCCTCGGTTTTGAAATATAAAAGACCTTTTGAAAACTTAGCGACTGCCTCATCTGTATTTTCAGTAACTGTTCCTTGTTTCGGATTTGGCATAAGCCCCTTTGGCCCAAGTAATTTAGCAAACTTTACAAGTTTTGGCATAAATGAGGGTGATGTAACAAGCACATCAAAATCAATTTTGCCGCTCTCAAGCTTTGTGATAAGCGCATCATCAGCAACAGCAACTGATAGTGTTTTTCCGGTTCCATGTGGCAGACTTACATCGCCTTTTAGTCCATTATCAGCAACTCTCAAGTGAAGTTCAAATGACTCGTCAAAGCCTCGTTTTTCAAGTGACTGAATAAGAGCAACCGCATCTTTCAACGCATACAGCTTTTTCTGATCAATTGATTTCTTTGCGTTTGTATACTTCTTACCACGAACCTTCAATTTCTTAGAAGTTTTTTTTACTCTCTTGTCACTTTTCTCCTCCGTCTCCTCAATTTTTGAGACTGTTGGCTTGTCTTCAACATTCTCAACTACCCTAACATCGGGAGTTACTCCACCCTCTTGGGCTGCTTTTCTTAATTGCTTCTGCTCGCGCTTTCGCTTTGCTTCTTCTTTTTGCTCTTTTTCAAGCTCTTCTCCGCCTAGTGTTTTAAGTTTAATTTTTCCCATATTAGTCCTCCGTTTCAACGCCCATTGAACGCGCAGTCCCGTAAACAACCTTTACAGCTGCATCAATGTCATTTGTGTTTAAATCTTTTATTTTTTCTTTTGCTATTTCTTGAGCCTGCATTTTAGATAGTTTGCCCACAGATCCCTTACCAGCAGTGCCCGATCCAGCCTTAATACCAATCTTTTGCTTAATCATCTCAGCAACTGGTGGAAGTTTTGTGACAAACGTGAATGTGTTATCTTCGTATACAGTGATAAGTGCTGGGATAATTTGACCTCGCAAATCTGATGTTTTATCGTTGTATTGCTTTATAAAGTCCATAATTGGGACTCCATGTTGGCCTAGCGCTGGTCCAACTGGTGGTGCTGGCGTTGCCGCACCTGCTGGAAGGTTTAGTTTGATTAATGTTTTTACTTTTTTTGCCATTTTTATAATTTTGAAACTTGCAAGAAATCAAGCTCAACTGGTGTTTCTCGTCCAAAGATTGAAACAAGCACGCGAACTTTCCCTTTGTTTTCATCAATGTGCTCAATGGTGCCAATAAAATCAGAAAATGGCCCGTCAGTAATCTTAACTGCTTCTCCCATTGAGAATTTGGTCTTAAACTTTGGTTGATCTTGATCAACAAAGTGCATTATAGCACTAACTTCCTTCTCTGAGATTGGAGTTGGTTTGATTCCCACTCCAACAAAGCCAGTAATACCCTGTGTTGTGCGAACTGCGAGCCAAGAATTATCATCCAAATGCATTTTAATAAGGATATAGCCAGGGAAGACTTTTTCTTTGACTGCCTTCTTTTTACCTGACTTGATCGTCACGATATCCCGCATTGGAATGACAATATCAAAAATCTTTGTCTCAAGCCCAAGAGTTATAATCCTCTGTTCAAGAGACTGTTTTGCCTTCATTTCAAAGCCAGATTGGGTGTGAACTACATACCATCTTGCGCCCACTGACGGATCTTCTTGCGTGGTTTGTGAATCTGACATAATTATTTAGTTATTTATCCTAATTTTGTTATTACCTCAAGAGCTTTCGCCAAAAGAAAATCTATTATACCCACATACGCTCCTATTATCAAGCATATTGTCAAAACAGTTATAGTCAATTCCGTAGCTTTGCGACGGGTTGGCCAAGTTACTTTTTTAAGCTCATCTCCAATTGCCTGAACAATTCTTTTTGAGTCTTGATTTGTATCTTTCATAATATAAACCTCTATTGTTCAGTATACCACTGGTTGCTCACTTTTAAAACACAGAAAAAACTCACGCGATATGTATAATGAAACTATGAACCTCGAACTCTTCCATGCCATTACACTCGCTTCAACACTTGGTCTATCCTACATTATAAATCAAAGCTTCCTCAAAGTATATGAGCTCCAGATTACAGCAATTATTTTCGTTGTCTACTTCATCTTAAAACGTACAACGAGACTTACCCAGCATAAATATGATTTACTTGTCGGTGAAATGTTCACGTTCGTAGTTGCTAACATAATAATCTCAACTGGTGGCATTACATCTCCTTTCTTTTTCCTCTCATATTTTCTCCTCTTTACACTTGCCATGCTGCTTGAGCCAACGATTTCACTATTTACATCACTTTGTTTAGTTGCAATGCTTTACATCACCCAAACATCGCCCTGGTCCATGGGACAGGCAATCTCTCTCATCTCGCTTCCTCTAATGACTCCATTTGCAATGCTGCTTGGTAGCGAATATGAGAAAAATCAGGAATTGAAAAAAACTACACGCCAGCTCACACAAATCAAGCACGAACTCGAAGAGAGAATCAACAGACACACAGAAAATCACGATCATTTCATATCGCTAACCATTAGCTCGCAGCTAAAACACATTGAAGAGCTTTTAGCTCACGCGACGTACCCAAATATAGAGCGAGCGAAAGAAAAAATTCGAGCTGCAGAGAAGCTTGTAGAATCATTTGGAATTGAAAAATGATGATATGCGACGAATTAGCATAACAATCTTCATATTTATTTCTTCAATCTTTTTTTTGGTAGATACGCCTCGTGCCATCGACATGGAGTCTACAAAATTCAGAATTGAGGAGGGGAACACTAATCTTGGTGGAAAAAAAGGCACAAGCACAAACTTCAATCTGACAACAACACTCGGCCAAACGGCAGCAGGGCAATTCTCATCAACAGGATATGTTATTAAGGCAGGATTTAAATATA
>CAYNEP010000011.1:0-14129 GCA_964396255.1 uncultured Gammaproteobacteria bacterium
TTGAATTAATTTTCTCATCTTTATTTCGGTCAAGATTCTTGTTGTATTTGTTTTTTTGTATCATTTTTTGCAGTATTACAATGTCTAGCGTGTTGACGATGTGATCATGATTGGCGTCTGCAAGCTGTGCTGCTTTGACACTTGAATCTTTAATTGCAATCTCAGGATTGAGGATATACATCCACCAGTTATTAAGTTTGCCATCGACATTAATTCCCTCAGCTGAGGGAAGATGATCGAGCCACCATGTGTAATAGTGTAATGTTGCGTCCGGTCTGCCACATCCCCAACCGTTTTGACCTTCATGACAATTAAGATCATGTGTATTACTTCCAAGATGAGGATATCGTAAGAAGCTTGGACACCATGAAGGGATAGTGTCTTCAGAAGACGGATTGCTATCGACACTGTTGGGAGGTGTGTGAATATTCCCACATCCAACGGTTTTATCAATAGATAGTGGTTCGTCAGGGTTAATGTATGATCTTCTACTTGCTACAAATTTCTCCATATTGTTTGTTGGCGGATAGTGCCAGCCCCATGTGCCGGGCGCAGCATACACGTATGAAAGCGTTGCTTCAACTCGATGGCCAAAAGAATGGACCGCCTCTGTGACTTGGCGTGTAATATCAATTGCCAATATTGGGACATTGCGCTTGCACTCAGTATTAACAACTGCATGTCCATTAATAAAAAAAGGATCTGGTCCTACCATATCATCCTCACCAGCCCCAGTGTACGGTTGCATGACATGCCAAATCTCATCGATCTCGCCTCTATTTACTTTTGAGCAGACGCCGTACTCCTGAAAAAGCGCGTTATAGTTGATCAAATATTTGTTTAACTGCACACATTGGGGATTCTCCCCAGATGTTCTCCGTGCACATGCGACTAGGAGGTTTTGATACTCATCCTCATTAATAGGTGGATCTGAAATTACTGGGGGAATAGTATTTTTATCAATGATATTATTATCAGTAATTGTAAACTCAACAGGGTTATTCGTGCGATTAAGGGCATTTGCGACGTCACGCCCAAGTTGTATCGGATCTTTGTCTTTGTGAAACTCTGCAAAGAGTCTTTTATTTAGTGATTGAATAAATGGATTATGAATAATAAACAAGACATTTCTTTTCTGTTTTTGTCTGGCAGGAGCGGGTGTTGGGGAGGTGGTTGTATCAACTGATAACTCTAGATTATTTCTTGGTGGTTGAATTGCTTCTTGTATTTGAGAGGAAAATTCTTTTTGATCGTTCTTTGTCCAAACTTTTGCAGACATAGAAAATCGATCGAGTGACTTAATTAGCAATGTTTTTTTGGAAGAGTGATCGTAGTATGCGTTAAAAGTAAAGCCGTATGTTTCTTTAGTTGGAGTTTTATTTAGCAGGGCGATGGTATTGTATGGGATTTCAACTATTGAGCGGCAGTTGCTAGTATTCCCTTGCAAGCATACGTCTATATCAATCAAGTCAACGATTTGATCACTTCGTTTGTTGATATGAATTGTGCCGTCTATTGAGTGGGCTTCATATGAAAAGTCATAAACGAGCTCTGTCGTTTTTTTACCTGATGAGATTGTTATGTCGCATGTCGCATCATTGACTTTGTCAGGGCATAAGGTAAATGTACCCTCTGGTATGACCTGTGGCCAATCATTCTCGTTCTGGTTCTTTTGAAAAGGAATAAATCCAGATACATAATAACGGACTATTTTTTCTTGGGACCTATTATAATTTTCTTCAAGAAACTCATACTGTCCTATACCATTCTGAACTGGGATTTTGAGTACTTCAATATAATTTCCTCGTACGTGATCGCCACATTTTTCTCGTCCTTTGATGAAGTCTTTTGTTCCTGAGCATGAGTCAACGATGAGTAAGCCGTCCTTAACGGTATTGGTGTTTTTCAAGTTCGCTGTAATTTTAATTGGTGTGCCTGAGATATGTAGGTCAAGATATATTGATATATATTTTGAAGACTGTCGAGGGGATACATCAACTAGGCACTCATTGCTGTTTAAAAGCCTGCGATAACAGTAGTCATATTGGCTTAAAGTGAGTTTTCCTCCTATTGGCAGAATATACTTTGAATTTTCATTTCTTGTTTTGTACAAATGTGGTTGAAGTTTAAAAACATATCGCCCAGCTGGGACATTGCGTATTGAAAATGGATTTGAAAATTCAGGACGAGTAGGATTTGCAGTAACGGGCAGGTACTTTGTAATTGGCTTTGAGCAATCGGATATGTTATCAATTGCATTGTAATTACATAAATCCACTCTGTAGTAATAATATGCCTCTGGAGTAGTAGCGCTGGGATTTGCTTTGCTAAAGCCGAATCTAAAGTCTCCAGCAATCGATCCGGAGCCACTCTGGCTTCCTGGATCATCATTGAGTTTTTTTGGAAATAGAATATTAACGTTCGTCTCTTTTATATGCTGACTCACGTTGTTAGGATAACGAGTGCAGATTGTTGTAGAAATTACATTCTCATAATCTTTTTCGCAATTTTTTTTGTCAAACTCGACGATAGTTTGTGGTGGAAAACTGCCTACAATGTGAACCTGGTCTTCAAAAAAAACGGGGTTAATTTTAAGTTGGTATTTTTGATTTTCTAAATTTGAAAACGTAAACGAATGTACTCCATTTATTGCGGGTACGAGTTTTGGGGGAGTTAGCTTGCAATCGGGCTTACCATTTACAATCTTGCAAGCTTCAATCATAACTTTATGATTAGATGGCTGAGATGATTCTGAAACTATAATTTTGCCGCTGATCTTATATTGTGTTTGATAAGGCGTTGCAGTTGGGATTGGAGTTAGGGTTGGGGTTGGCGTTTGAGTAGGAGTAGGTGTCTGTGTTGGTGTTGGAGAGATGGTTGGTGTTGGTGTAACTTGGTTCTTTGGAATGACTATCCACTGATTCCACACATTTTTATGACAGTCCATAAATATGTTTGAAATGGTTTTGCCATCATCAGACACAATAATCTCATCACATATTCTCATGTCATTCGAGTTACATTGTGTAAACGTTACTGCAAGATCATCAGGAATTGTTAGCGTTGTTTGTGCATGTTTGCCACGAAATATTGGGCTTGGTAATGGGTCAACATTCCATTCAAATTTGAGGACTGGGAGTCCTGGCCAATCTTCAGTTATTGTAAAGCCACCGGAATCCTCAAATAATGTATCTTTGTATCCAACAGATCTCCAGCCGAATTCTGCTATTCGGTTCTTATACTCGTTTGGGATAGCGATTGTTGTGGTTGATTTATATGGACAAGCTGCTGATTGGGCATTTGAAGAAATTTTCCTAGTCTCTTTTGTTGCCTGAAATGATGATCCTATCATTAAACCAGATATTGTCGTTGCAATAAAAATGAGTAAGAATGACAAGGCGAGTTCGCCCTTTTGAGAGTTCATGTATTAAAAAAATAATACAATTATTGGTACTTGAAAACAAGTTAATGGAGCTAGTTTAGTGTATGGTCGGCTTGACTAAGTTTGATTTCAAGGTTCTGTGCCGGAGAGAGGACTTGCTCAACTGTCTGTTTCCGAGTATAGCGAGGATTACAGACAGTTAGTCCCAGCTTTATAGCTGGGGAACCTCATATAAATTGGTAGATATCGTATTAATTTAGAATGTATTTGAGGATTTGATTTCAAAGTTCTGTGCCGGAGAGAGGACTTGAACCTCCACGCCTTGCGGCACACGCTTCTGAAGCGTGCGTGTCTGCCATTTCACCACCCCGGCTAATGTCAATTATAACGTAACACATCGAGTTTAATTCACCTATAGTATTTTGATATACTATACCTACCTATGTTTGAACGAAGAGGATTGAATTTTGTCATAGCAGCATCAATTGCAATTGGCACAACAGGAGTTGGTCGAATAAATGCTGCAAGTCCCCTTGATCAAAGAGCGGAGCTTCATTCATACGAGCTTGGCTCACATAACCCTACTAAAAAACCGACAGTAGAATATTCTGGCTTGGGTTCTGAGGAGAAAAGAGTGCTTTTTGAGGTTGCCCCTTCGTTATATAAAATTCAGTTTACACCCATGGGAAGCAATCTTCCCTCAACCAATTTTTGTACTGGCTGGGCTATAGATGCGCATACACTTGTCACATCGTATCATTGTGCAAGAAGATATACTCTCGCCAATGGACAAGTAATCTCGACAGTTGATAGTAATGGAAATCCACTCTATACGGCGACCGCTTACCAGAATAAGTCAATGACAACAGGCAAGTGGGAGTTAAAATGGGTTCCACCCCCAAACCTACAACCACCTTATACTAGTGCAATTGATATTGGGATTTGGAAAAGTGAGAAACCATTCCCCACATCTCTTCCTAGAGGCGATTCGGCGCAACTTCAGGCAGGGGAGTCAATATTTGTTGTTCATTATCCGCATGATTCATTTGTTCCGCGTGTTACTCCGGGTTGGTTAATTGATGCAACAGAGCATTATCTTGTTCAGGCTTCTGGATCGCTAAGGGGTGCAAAAGTCGGTTCAAGTGGAGGAGTGATGGTCACTAAAGGTTTAAGGGCAATAGGATCGATGCATACAGGAGTAAGCAGAGGAACATTTAGCGATTTTAATCGTTTTGCAGCGAATTATGGTGTGGGTAATGAACCTGGGGTAAGTGCGCTAATTCAGGGAACCTCCCTTAAGGGACTATCTTTGCTGGGGTACTAAATTACTCGTATATCTGCGTACTCTTCTTGTTCCTAGGTAAAAAATTGCGTTAACCATTGTGCTTAGTCCGCTGATTGTAGCAAGAGCTCCGCCATTTTCAAAATTCTCAGTTTTGCTTTTCAGTTGTAGATCTTGTAAGGAGTGAATTTCGGTAGGACGCATCATGGATACTCCCATGACCGCAGCTATTAAGCTGCCAGCGGCAAGTCCGAAGAATACCCTCTCCTGTCTTCTAAATCGACTGATTCTTTCAACGTTTGATTCAGTATTTGACATGCTGATGTATTGTAGCTGCGAAAACGGGGTTTGTCAAAGACCGAGACATTACTTGTGTGTGGGGTTGTATAATTGAGCTATGAAATTGATTGTAGGACTGGGTAATCCAGACGAAAAACACAAATATAATAGACATAATGTCGGATGGCTTACCATTGACGCACTCGAAGAACATCTGAAAGATTATTTTGTAAAAAAGAATCATTCAATTCTCTCCACAATTTCAGAATATCTATTTGATAATGAACGAATACTTCTTGTGAAACCCTTAACATATATGAATAATTCAGGAGAATCAGTCTCGACTTTGAGTCGGTTTTACAAGGTTAATATCGAGGATATATATATTGTTCACGATGATTTAGACATTGCATTTGGTAATTTTAAGATTCAAAAAGGCAGAGGACCTAAGATTCACAATGGTATTCTTTCAATTGAAGACCATCTAAAAACTACTAACTTTTATCGTATTAGAATAGGTGTTGATAATCGAGATAAAGAAAATAGAATAACGGGAGAACGATATGTTCTTGAGGATTTTACAAAAGAAGAAATAAAAGAGCTAAATAAGATTTTTGAAAATATTATTGCTCAGCTACCCATTAAATTATGATAATTGGTGGTCATGTCTCTGTTGCGGGGGGGTTGCATAACGCGATCAAAAAGGGAATTGAGGAGGAGTTCGATTCATTGCAGATCTTTGTGTCATCACCTAGGTCATTTAATGTCACAAATTATTCAACAGAGCAAAAGAAGGCATTTGTTGAGCTCTTCAAAGAGCATGGGTTTAAGTCATTGTTTTTTCATGCTATATATCTTGTTAATCTTGCAAGTAGTAACGATAAATTAAGAAATCTTTCAATTGAGTCGATTTTGCACTACCTTAGTATTGGATCAGAGATTGGTGCAGTAGGTACGGTCGTGCATGTTGGAGCACATGGGGGAACAGGATTTGAGTCAATTAAGAAAATACTCATTGACTCAATGACCAAGATAACTGATCAAATGCCTGATGGGCAATTTTTGATTGTTGAAAACTCAGCCGGTGGTGGCAAGGTACCATCAAACTTTGATGAAATGAGGTTTATTTGGGAAAACTCAGATCGCAAGAAAGTGAGATTTTGCTTAGATGCTCAACATTTATTCGCATCGGGCATAGATGTTTCAAATTTTGCAATTTTTGAAGACTTTTTATATAAATTTAATGAGTCAATAGGAATAAAGAATCTAGTTTGTGTCCATGTTAATGATTCAATGAGCGCACTTGGCTCGAGTCATGATCGTCACGAAAATATCGGCAAAGGGCAGATTGGTGAGGAGGGGTTTAGAAATATTCTCTTACAGCCATTGCTTGATGGGATTCCTTTTATTTTGGAAGTTCCGGGGGAAGATAGAAAAGGTCCAAACAAGGAGAATAAAGACAAACTCTTACAAATCTTTAGATCTATTTCAGCCTAATCTCATCGATGTTAAATACAATATAACTGCCAATATCGGTACATTTTCTGGCTATGCATTGTTTATTACCATAAACAAAATTACCATCAATTATGATCTCTCTATTTAAGAATGGTCTTAAGTCTCTTTTACTTTTTCCAATCATCACTTCGTGGTAGCAATGGGTTTCTCCATTATTTTTATACATATTTCTGCAGGGTTGATCTTTCCCTTTGGATATTGTGTCATAGGTCAGATAATATAGTTTTTGCTTTTTAAGCGTATCTTGATGATCGAGGATTGCTATCGTATATGTTGCCTGTGCGCTGTTGATTGGGAAGAGTTGTGGAGGTTTTTCAAAAAAAATGTTATACGCAACGATTGCAATATAACACGAAATCAACAGGCATACAATTTGATAGATTGAGAATAGGATTAAATTAATCATCTTATATTTCGTTATCTTGGGGAAAAGCGCATCTTCTTTTAATGATTTCACGATCATGTATGAGATGACACTCATGAGCATAAATGGCACGATGATAGATACAAAAAATACCTGCTGAATTTCATCAAAATATACAACGGTGTATGTATAGGTATTGTAAAAAGAGAAACAAAAGACAATGACTGAGGTTAAGAGTGCGATAACTTGTGTGATGAGAAGGGCTGACTTAATAATAGTCTTTCTGAGAACTTGCATTGTCATAAGTATAGTAAACAATATTTCTAACTTGTTTTCTGCATGTGTTCACTTTGTGCCCATACAAGGTCGCCTTTTAAGATGACATGTGGAGGATTGCCATTTTGATCAATAGCACTTTGCTTTTGTGCTTCGAGTCCATATTGGCCAGAGTGTACTTGTGTCAAAATTCCAATAAACGGCAGGGTTAGGCGACCGGCAATTTGTGTTCGCCTACCATTTCCACCTTTTATAGTGGTCACGGGGCTGCCTTTACCAACTGAATACGTCGCGCCAACTTCGGGACCATTATGTAGTGGCCTTCGATCTCCATCGAGTCTTTGTCTCAGTCTATCAAGTTCGTTTGACATGAGCCCATAGTATACCATCGTTATTGTAGTTTGACAAAAGACATACCATTTGGTGTAATAGGAGGATATTGCGAGGGTAATTCAGTGGTAGAATGCTTCCTTGCCAAGGAAGATGTCGCGGGTTCGAATCCCGTCCCTCGCTCCAATCTATCTTGTCTGTCCGAATCTTGATATCACCGAAGAGATATCAATACCATTAACAACTCTATCTTCATTAATATCAGCCAGTGATGCTTGATCACTTTCTACTTTTCCATAATTGTTGATGACCACAACATAATCGAGTGTATTAATGTGTCCATTTCTGTCGATGTCTGGTGATTTTGAGAATATAGTTGCTGGTCCATTTGGGCATGATAAGACAATTCCCCAAGCAGTGCCATCTAGAGGAGCGTCAACACTTATTGTTGCAAAGCGTGATGATGTTGTTTTGTTAAAGCTTATACTCGCTCGTCCAAATCCTGCAAGTGGCGGTAATGAAGCCTTTGTCAGTCGATCATCCCAATATTCTCGAGTATACGGGTCGATGCCGGGAGCTGGTGTGTCGCGATTGAAATAATCAGTGCTTCTAAATCCGGTATTAATAACCTCTGCTCCATCAAACGAAACTCTAAATCTGTCAGGTATGTTCACAGAATCGTATGCAAGTGTTACAACTCCATGGGGGGTGCCAAGGTCTGCGCTAAACGTGTGTGTACCTTTATATCCGTTAAATGTAAATGGCTGTCCGCAAGCGATGAATTCTGTAGGTGCCGGTGGGGTTGGCGTCGGGGACGGTGTAATTGTTGGACTTGGTGTCGGAGTATTTGTTGGTGTTGACGTAGGGGTCAGAGTCGGTGTCGGAGTATTTGTTGGTGTTGGAGTAGGGGTTGCTGTTGGTCGCACTTCACAACCACCTTTGGTCATAACCGACGTGGAATGATGCTCCTCGACAACATTTGGAATTTGTCCTGATTTGAAAAAATAGTATACAGTGACTTCCATCGGGTCAGCGCCTGATCCCGGCACAAGACCCTGGCGACCATAAATTCCCTGCTTCATGCCTGGATTATGGGCAGTGACCATAACATCGCTTTGTCGTCTGGGATCAAAATTTACCTGAAATCTGTGGTTCTTAAATCCAATATGAAAAGGCACATTAAGGTCGCCACTAATTTTGTCAGTTCTTGCATCGAGTGTGAAAAGCGGCGATTTGCCAAGAGGGCCAATTGTGACTTTCTCAATGTATGGATCTGAGACTTGCTCAAACCCCGCCTCACACTGACCTACATACGTTTGAAATCTTTCATAATCTTTTTGCGTTGGCTGTGGGGTAATCTCTGGGTCAGGTTCAATATCCCATCCATATGTTACTTTACCATTGCAAGGCATGAGAATATTTCCTATTGTTTTATTGTCATTTGAAGGCTCAATACCGGAGCAGATTCCATGAGTATCATTCTCGCAAAAAACAGATGAGATGATATATCCCGAGGGAACAGTTATGGTAGTTTTTGCATGCTTATCACGATAGGTTGATGTGAGAGGATTCGGGAACCAACGACGCTCAAGTTTTCTGGGTGGAAAGGTGCTGCTTGATAAAAATGACGTGTCTCGATCACCTTCAGATTTCCAGCTAAATCCTGCTAGATTTGTTGCGACCTGTCCGTTGACTCTCACCTGAGCAGTGCTTTCATAGCCACAGTCATCTTGTGCGCTAGTTTGAACTTTCTGGGCCTTTTGTTTGTTGTTGTTTGAAGCGCCAATAAATGATCCAATTGCAATGACAATAAGCGAAAGTACTGTAAGTACGGTTGTGATCTCACCTCGTTTAGATTCTATTGCACTGCCTTTTCGCATATCTTCATACAGTATTTCAAAAAAGTACAAGAAATACAATATGATTATCTGAGGCTAAAACGTGAAGAAATAATTGTGTGGAAGTATCCACTTTTTACAAGAGCACTTATTGGGAACAATGTGAGGCTGAAAAGAAAATCGCTTACAAGCGTGTTTCTAAAGAATGGGATTGCAAGCGTGAAACACTGCACAAGACCGTGTAGGTCTTTTGTGTACATCGAAGTTGTTGCCCATACTCCAAAATTGGTGATTGCAAAAAACAATACAGATGAAATGATTGAGGTTGGAATAATTCTTAAGAGAGTTCTTTTATTATTGATTGTCGATCCCAGAAGAGTGATAAGTATGTAGCTTCCATATACCCAAATCATAGTTGGATGGGATCCAAAGATTATATCTGTTGTCAGCATTATGCTAATAGGAAGAATCCATGCGTATTTTTTCGAGAAATAGCTACCTGACACAAGTGCGATTGCGCCAAGCGGTACGAAATTAGCACCATGCGGCAAGAGTCTCAAGAGCGCGCCTGCTATAAAAAGGACGACGAAGAGTAATTTATTGTTCATATGCTTTAAACTTCCATTCTATAACATCGCCGGGGGCTACTTTGTAATCTGCAGCTCCAACTTTTCCTTCTTTTCCATTGACATAATAGAGCCAATACTTTTTGTCAGTGCCATTTTTTATTCCCTCAATCTCCTCGACAAGGGTACCATATGAATATGTTTTGGATACAACCTTTTTGGATTTAGACAGAGCGTCAAGAGCAGTATCTCCCTTACTAACTTCAATTTCATCTCTCACTTGCTTATCTTCTGAGTATGTAATTTTCTGAGTTATTGAGTATGTTTTTGCTTCTTTGATTGACTCTGTTGGAATCGTTGTTGTTTTTTTTAGAGATTGTTGTGATGTAAAAAATACTGACGCTCCAACAGTGACAATTAGAAATGAGATAATAATCTTTTTCCTATCCATATATGCGCCTATTCTACAACATGTATTCTAATAAGTCTCTTGCAGCTTGGCTTGGGTCGGTCATATTAACCCACATGCCCGTTGCAAGTTCAAATCCACCAATATGAATAAAGCGTGGAACGATTCGCAGATACCAAGATTTTTGAGGATATATATAGAAATTGTATCCAAATGGGTGAATCTTCCTATCAACTTTTCTAAATATTGGTTTCGTATCATAGACTTTACTCAGGGCTCGTGTGGTTCCTTTAAAGAGGAGAGACAAGTCGGCGATCTCATCATCATCAATCTCCCCAAAGAGAGTATTTTGCTTCTTTGGCGCAATCCATACCTCATATGGCCATTGGGAGAATTCGGGACAGTAGCTCGTAAAATGACGAGTATCAAGTATAGTATTTAAAATGCGCTCGCGAGGAAACATATCAAGACTAATCTGCTTTGGAATAACGGCTATTTGGGAATGAGGATGGATCTGACTTGCTCCAGAGTGTGTCCCGTGGTTATTAAAAATAATGACATTTCCGAAGCTCTTGTATTCGTTAAAACGGTCCTTGAAGACTTTCAAGACATTCTCAGACTGGGTGTGAGAAAAATGATCAAAATCCTTTTCGTGATCAGTTGAGTGAATAACGACTTCGTGGATGTCAGTTATTGGAAATTTGTTAGCAATAACGCGAACTTTCCATCCGGGAGTGTTTGGGTGTCCAGCTCCTAGACGGTAAACCTCCTGAGGAGTGAGTAATTCATTCCCTTCACAAAAGATACAGTCGTGAGTTTTATGCTTTTCTTCATTCTCATCGCGATTGGTTCTGGATGAGGCAACTATGATCCATCTGTCGGAATTAGTATTAGGTACGTATTTGGTCATGGACACTTAAGTATACAAAGAATTATATTTCAATTGTAAAAAAATACATGAGGTGATATAGTATCACCATATTTAGAATATTTTTGAACTAAAAATGGATATTGTACAAGTTAATCACATGTTTCTTGATGGAGGAGGTCGAGAGGAGCATGTATACCAAATATCAAAGTACCTATCTCTTATGGGCCATAGGGTTACAATTGTGACCTCAGATTATACGCCAACGGGTAAGTACGAGATAAAAAAGAAGGCAGATAGACTCAATGGAGTTAAGATAGTGACCTTAAAAGGTTATCAGGCAAAAATTCCACCAGGTAGGATTGTTATTCCCGATTTAAGTGAGTTCCTTATTGATTATAAAGCCGATATTATTCATGGTCATGGAATGGGGGAGCAGCCACCTGAAGATGCTATGCTCGTTGCCAAAATTAAGAATATTCCATTTGTATTCACGCCTCACTTTGCGCCATATAGCATCTATGAAAAACTTCATGCCGATAAAATTTGGAAAGTAATTCAGGAGTATCAATTTAAGAATATGCTTGGAGCATCTAGTAAAGTAGTTGCGGTTTCTCCAGATGAGAAGGAGGATATGATTAAAAGTACCAAATATAAAGGTTCTAATTTTACGGTCATTCCAAATGCTTTTGAGCGTTCTGTTAAGAAGATCGATCCCGACACAATGCTTGAGACATTCAAGAAATATAATATTCCAGAAGGTCGAAAGTACGTTGTGTTTATGGGGTCTCTTACCAACCCTAGAAAAGGTGCAGTTGAGGCAATCCAGGCCTTTCGACATGCGAGTTTAAAGCGTTCCGATCTGCATCTTATATTAATTGGTGTCTGGGATACGAGATTGCAATATATTGGTAAAGATCGCCAGACTGCCACGCTTCTTGAGAAGTTGAGCAAAACAAATCATGTCACTGTTACTGGTTGGATTTCTGATGAAGATAAATATGCAATTATGCAAGGTTCACACATATTCCTTTCCCCAACCTATTATGAAGCCTTTGGCATTGCTCTTGCAGAGTCGCTTTATAACAAGCTTCCGGTTATAGCAACTGACATTGGTGGATGTCGTTACGTTGTGAGAGATGGAGTTGACGGGTTTTTGGTATCTGATGTTCAGGATAAGCAAGCATGGGTTAAGAAAATACTTTGGATGGCTGAACATCCAGACGATGCGAAAAATATGGGAAAAAAAGGTTACGAGCGCGTAAACAAAATGTTTTCATGGGAAAAAACTGTAAATAAACTTGAAGAACTCTACAAAACACTCCATACTGAATCATAACGTATGGTTTCAAGAATTATTATTCAAGGAAGGCCATTTACTATTGCAGAAAGTGGTAATAAGTCTTTCACCACGTCATTTATAGCTTGCCTTGCGCGAAAGTTGCCTTCTATTTTATTTGATATTCTTGTGCCAAGTAAAGTGATAAGTTCTGACTTTGATTTACCCAAAAACGTCACATTTACTATTTTAGAACCAGTCAAAACAGAGCCGGAATATTTAAGTACTTTGCTGTGGGAAAATCAACAAGTATATGACTATGTTTTGGCACATTCAAATGAAGAAACAATTTTTTTGTCAACTCATCACAGTCTGCCAATAAAGAAATTAAACATTCCTGCTTTTGTAATTTTGCATGATGTGCATTTATGGTCAAATCCAGATAAAAATTGGAGCATTGAAAGAAAGCTAGCCTATCAAATCTCAGAAAAAAGCATATCAAACGCAGATTACATCTTTACTGTTTCTAATTTCACTAAAAAAAAGATTGCTGAGCATTTCAGTACTGATCATATTGCCCCAATACAAACAATTTATGAGGATATTAACATCTCATTTCAAAGATTGATTGATTCCAAGCAGCCAGATTCAGGTTTATTTGAAAAAAACGGCTTAAATCATCGTAATTACTTTCTTTATATCGGAAGTTTTGAGGTAAGAAAGAATGTTCCAATGCTATTACAAGCATACGAATCGTACTCCAAGCAGAGCACTATTAAAAGAAAGCTCGTACTTTTTGGTGGCCACACAACGCGATCTAAAGAAATTGGAGGCTTTTCGATTAATAACAAAGACATAATTCATTTTGAGAATCTTACAACAAAAGACATCATTTGGCTCTATAAAAATGCCTTTGCTTTCACGTACCCATCTTTATACGAAGGTTTTGGATTACAGATTATTGAAGCTCAAAGGACTCATTGTCCACTATTACTTTCGGATATTCCTGTATTTCGGGAGATTGCGGGCGATGGAGCATTGTATTTTGATCCTCAATCGAGTGAGGAAATTGCACGTAAGATGGTGTGTCTTGAAGAACATCCTGATCTAAGGAGCGATTTAATCAACAGAGGAGAAGAGAATCAGGTTCGTTTTAGCTGGGACAATACTGTGTCTGACTTCATTGACAAGATCAAATCATACCTATAGACTATATATCTATGGTCTCTGCGTGTTTTATAACCTTGAATGAATCTAAAAATATAGCTTCAGTTATAAAACATCTAGCAGGATTTGTTGATGAGATTCTCATTATAGATAGTAACTCTACTGACAATACAGTCTCAATTGCAAAAGAACTAGGAGCAACTGTTTATTTCAATAAATTTGAGAGCTATGCAAGTCAAAGGAATTTCGCAATATCTAAGGCTAAAAATGATTGGATCTTTATGATCGATCCTGATGAGCGCTGTTCGGTTGCCTTACTTGAAAGATTAAAGACACTCCCTTTGAGGGGACGTCATGCTGCTTATAAAGTCCATTGGAAGAATTATCGAGAGCGGGACCTTATAACAACTGTTTGGAAAACTATTTTATTTAAACGTCATGCTATTTTTGAAGGCCAGCTTCATGAGCACATTACAAACATAACTGACAAATTCAAGATTTATGACTCAAGGGTTTTTATTACTCATCATAAATCGGTTAGCGAGCAATTAGGACACCTAACAAAATATAG
>CAYNEP010000012.1:0-13320 GCA_964396255.1 uncultured Gammaproteobacteria bacterium
CTGGGTAGCTATATTCCTACGTGATAAGTACTGAAAGCATCTCAAGTACGAAGCACACCCTAAGATGAGGAATCCCTATAGTTCCCCCGTAGATCACGGGGTTGATAGGCGCACGGTGTAAGCACAGTAATGTGTTTAGCCTATGCGTACTAAAGAACGATTCCAATGTCTTACAAATTAGAATTTATTCTGTTTATTTTGTATTTCTACCTCAAAATACTATTTTTTATCATTACCTTTGGTTAGCAGTTGCATCAAAAAGTACATACCGCGCAAGAGTTGCGCCTCAAATGGTGTTGCTACACAATATATGGTGTTAATTTTTACTCACATTGTGTGTATGATGAATATGCTAGAATAATCACTTATGGATCTTATAATTGTAGAGTCACCAACAAAAGCCAAAACATTTTCAAAAATATTGGGCAAGGATTTTTCTATCGAAGCCTCGATGGGACATGTAAGAGACTTGCCTGAGAAAAAGATCTCAGTTGATACTGAACATGACTTCAAACCTGAATACGCAGTCTCACCAACAAAGCTTGAGACTGTAAACAAAATACTCAAGCTTGCTAAAAAAGCTAAAAACATTATTCTGGCAACAGACTCGGACCGCGAAGGAGAAGCTATTGCATATCATATTGCCTATATTTTAGGCCACGTGAAAGAAGATTGGCCAAATAAGCCCGTTATTGACACGAAAAATATGTCTAGAATTGTATTTCATGAGATTACTGAATCTGCTATTAAAGAGGCACTTAAAAACCCACGAGAGCTCAATATTGATTTAATTGATGCTCAGCAAGGAAGACGACTTTTGGACCGCATCGTAGGATATAAGTTATCACCACTGCTTTGGAAGAAGATGGGTAAGCGTTGGCTATCAGCCGGACGAGTGCAGACTGTTGCCTTAAGGTTTGTTGTTGAGCGTGAGCGTGAAATTGAGAAGTTTAAATCAGAACCGTTTTATAGAATTAAGACTAATCTAGCAACGGGTCAAAAATTTGAGTTTGAGGCTAACTTAGATGGTCATCGCGACGAAACGTTTGAAAAAAAGACAGCTATTGAATTGTTTGATGGAACATATACGTATTCTAAGACAACAATTGACAAGACAAGAGCAGAGACGATTGAAAAAGATCTAAAAACTGATACATTCATAGCCGATCAGGTTGATGAAAAGTCATATGCAAAGACTCCACCACCTCCATATACAACCTCAACATTACAGCAAGATGCGTCTCGGCTTATGGGCTACAGCGCCAAGCTCACTATGTCAACGGCTCAGCAACTTTATGAGAAAGGTATGATTACCTATCACAGAACAGATTCTGTAATCTTAGCAGCGCAATTTCTAACTTCAGCATCAAAATTTATAAAAAAGGAATATGGTGAGAAATATGTATCGCCCACAAATCGTGTCTATACTAATAAATCACGACTAGCACAAGAAGCACATGAGGCAATACGTCCCACCAATCCAGAAAAGACTCCAGATGATCTTGAAAAAACACTCGGACCACGACATAGAAAGCTTTACGAAGTTATTCGTAACAGAGCGCTGGCAATTGCTATGGCAGATGCGCAAATGGCGTCACTTAAAGTCAAGATTAAAACACAGAAAGAATATAAATTATCTTCTCAGTTTGAAACCATTATATTTGATGGATATCTCAAACTCTACGCACAAAAAAATAAATCCACAAAACTTCCTGATATTAAAAAAGGATCAACGCTTGATCTTATCTCGATCAACCCCCAAGAAAATAACACACAACCCCCACCACGCTACTCAGAAGGATCGCTCATTAAAGCTCTTGAACATAATGGTATTGGCCGTCCATCAACTTATGCTCCAACGATTTCAACAACTGAATCTCGAAACTACATAGAGAAAAGAGAAGGGCGACTATACCCTACAATGTTAGGCTCTGCTGTGTGCAGCTACCTCTCTGAAAAATTTCCAAAATTATTTGAGATAACATTTACAGCTGGCATGGAGGAGCAACTCGATGATATTGCAGAGGGTAAGCAAACCCCCGTTAAGTTACTCTCTGGGTTCTACAAACCATTTGATGCTGAACTCGAGGCTGAATTTAAGACTAAAGATTATATTGATGTCCAAGAAACGACCGATGAGAAATGTCCAACATGTGGTAAACCGTTGTTACTCCGTTACTCACGATTTGGAAAGTTTTTTGCGTGCTCTGGATACCCAGATTGCAAGTATACAAAGTCATTTGTGGAGAAGCTTGCCCAGAAGTGTCCAACCTGCAATGAGGGTGATATTGTTGTGAAATACACAAAGAAGAAAAAGAAGTTTTTTGGTTGTTCAAATTATCCAAAGTGTGATTATGCAACTTGGAAGCTGCCAAAAGCAGCGCTTGAGGCTGATGACAAAGCCGCACAAGATCTTGCAGCAAAAGATAATGATTCAGAACCTGCGCAATAAATATTTGTCTATAGTATTGTAATCTTGAAAAATAGCTTCTATTAAACTATCATGCATTGTGCAAAAGTATATTTTTGTTTCTGGCGGAATTATCTCGGGATTAGGTAAAGGTATCACCTCGGCATCAATTGCCCTCCTTCTCAAGAACTGTGGCTATAGCGTGACTCCAGTAAAGTGCGAAAACTATCTTAATGTTGATGCGGGTACTATAAATCCAATTGAGCATGGCGATTCTTTTTTATGCGAGGATGGTCTTGAAGCTGACATGGATATAGGAACATACGAAAAATTCCTAAATCAAGATATGGGGAGGCCTAATTTCATGACGATGGGTGCAATATATCAGACTGTTATTGAAAAGGAGAGAAGATTTGAATACAAGGGTGAGGATGTTCAAGAAGTAGTTCATATAACTGGTGAAATTTTAGATCGAATTAATAATGCTCTTGTTAAGACAAAGGGTGATATTGCCATTATTGAACTAGGAGGCACTGCCGGTGAGTATCAAAATATTCTGTACTATGAAGCCTCTCGAATGTTGGCTTTCAAAAATCCAGGTCAGGTTATTCATGTCCACGTCTCGTATATCCCAACGCCAAAGCATTTAGGAGAACCTAAAACAAAACCTGTTCAGCTCTCTGTAAGGACGGTTAATTCAATGGGCATTCAGCCAGATATGTTAGTTGTCAGATCAGAACAGCCTATTGACTTAAGGCGTAAAGAACGCCTCGCACTTTTTTGCAATGTGCATGCAGAGGATGTTTTTTCATCAGCTGATTTAAGTTCTGTATATGAGGTGCCACAGGCTTTGGAGAAACAAGGCATAACAAAACAGATCTGTAAAAAGCTAGGGCTCCCATACAAAAAACCAGATATGACAAAATGGAATGCAATGGTCAAAAGAGTTGTAACACCAAAAAATAAAAGTGTAAGAATTGCAATTGTCGGGAAATATTTCAAGACAGGTGACTATCAATTGAAGGATTCGTATGCAGCGTTATTTGATGCGCTTGATCATGCCTGTGAATATCATAATCTTAAACCCCAAATTGAGTGGGTAAATGCTGAGGATGTAGAAAGGATTGGAATTGACAAAATGAAGGAGTTAAAAGGAGTTGATGGCATTATCGTCCCAATTGGGTGGGGAGAGCGGGGTATTGAAGGTATGATTCAAGCCGCATCTTATGCTCGAGTTAAGAAAGTCCCCTATCTCGGGCTGTGTTATGGTATGCAGATTGCTGTTATCGCCTATGCTAGAGATGTATTAGGCTTTGCAGATGCCACAACCGAGGAGGTTAATGCAAAAACAAAGCATCCAGTGATTCATCTGATGAAGTCACAAAAAGAAGCGATGAATCGTCGAGCTTATGGTGGAACTATGAGATTGGGCTCATGGGAGGCAATTGTTAGTAAGGGAACACGTGCTTGGGATATATACAACAAACACAATGGGTTTATAGACATTAAGCAGGGCTTAACAAGTGAGCGTCACAGGCATAGGTATGAGTTTAATGACGATTACAGGGAGGACTTTGAAAAAGCAGGACTTATTATTAGTGCAAGATCCAAAATTGAGAATCTGGCAGAAATTATTGAATTACCCAAATCGATCCATCCATTTTATCTTGGAACCCAAGGTCACCCTGAGTATAAAAGCCGTCCCTTATCTCCACATCCAATTTTCATTGAGTTTATTGCATCTTGTACCAAGTAAAACAGCGTGATATAATACAAATGTTGTGAAATGTCACATTAACTATGGCTAATTCAATCGTTATTCAGGAAACACCTATAAGAGTCGGAGACACTGTCTCTATCCTTTATGGATTTGTAGATAAAGATAAAGAAAAGACACAGGTCTTTGTTGGTATCGTTTTGCAAATTAAAGGTATGGGTATGGGCAAGACGATAACAGTTCGCAAAATGACTAAAAGCAAAATTGGAGTTGAGAGAATATTTGCAGCAGCTTCACCTTTTATCAAAAAGATTGAGGTAACAAAAAAAACAAGCAATACACGAGCAAAGATTGGCTACATAAGAAATCGCTCTGAGCGAGAAATTCGAGAACAACTCTATACGAAGTAAGCTATGCCCCATCAGTCACATTTGGGACTGTTAGGGGAAAAGGATGCTGCCACTTATCTATCTTCAAAAGGTTATAAAATCCTTGCTACAAACTTTTATGTGCATGGAGGTGAGATTGATATTGTCGCGCTACAAAGAGGTGTTTATGTGTGCGTTGAGGTTAAAGCACGAGGAGAACACAGCAAGGGATTACCTCACGAATCTGTTGGATATTTAAAACTTAGAAAACTTCATAATGCTATGCGCCTGTATTTTACACAAAACAATATCGCAAATAAGTATTATAGGATTGATATTGTTTCTATAGTCTATTCCAGTGGAATGAGTGTAAAAACTATCAAGCATTATGAAAATGTGACAAGCGATGATGTACAATAATCATCAATGACAGCACATGTGTTATCACATGAACAGAATAATGAACTTATAATCACAGAAAAGAGAGGAGGTGAATCATATGTATATTTTTGACTCAATACAGTCAATTATTTCAACTTTCTTCAGAAGTATTGCACTTTACTTACCAAACCTAATAGGTGGGGTTATTATCTTAAGTCTAGGTCTTGTTTTATCACAAATCGTCAGGCAACTGGTTACCTCACTATTCTCAGTATTTCGGCTTGATGAACTCCTTCGCCAAGCTCGAGTTGGGAAAAAAGATCAAGTTAAAATTTGGCAAGAGTTTTTAACTGAGCTTGCTGGATGGACTGTCATAATACTATTTCTGGTACCGGCAGCTGAAGTATGGGGACTCTCAAAGGTCTCTGATGTTTTAAATCACATCCTCTATTACATACCAAATGTGTTAGTTGCTGTTGTGATAGGGTGTATAGGACTAGTCATTGCTAATCTTGTTGCTGACTTTGTTAGACAGTCTGTCAAGTCGGTTGGTGCGTCGTCTTCCGCGACATTGTCGGCAATGTCACGTTATGCAATTATATTCTTTACAGTGCTTATAGTCTTAAATCAACTGGGTGTAGCTCAAGATTTGATTCGTATTCTCTTTACGGGAATAGTGGCTATGGTGGCGATTGCAGGAGGGTTGGCATTTGGATTGGGAGGTCAAAAGGTTGCGTCAGAAACACTTGAGGAATTAAGAAAATCCCTGAAGTAATTTTGATGAGCTAAGAAATAGCGCAGACTTATTATGGGGTCTGTGCTATTTTTTTAGGCACAGTCGACCTTATCTCTTGACAAGGGTAATAAAGTATGTAATTCTGTAACTAAACTACAATGGCAAAAGCAAAAAAAACTTCAAGCAATAATCTCATAGTTTATGTACTAATTGCTGGGGTTGTAGCAGTTTCTGTATGGGGAGTGTCAAGGATGATTAGTGGGTCAAGACAAACAACTAATAGTAGAGCATTAGAGACGAGTCTTGAGCAACAAGAAAATTCTATAGAGCGTATCGTTACTACAAACTCATGCCAGCCAAGCCAGATCAGATTTGGTAGATTAGTTAATGCAATAGGTGGCGAGAAGTGTTACGATAGCGCCTCATTTACTTGTATGGGTGGTCCAAAGGACGGCAAAAAGTTTAACTTGCAAACTCCCTCTGGAGCAGGTGGATGTCAATCAGAGAAAACATGGGCGCAGGAAGCTCAGAGTGCCTGTGAATGCGGTCAGGAGGACAGGAATTTTGGGACCTGCAAGTATAAGAAGATAGAGTTTTTGACGGGTGATGTTGATAATACCCGTGTTTCATGTACAAAGGCCAGTTCAGGAACGTGTTTTTATGAGTCACAAGTAACGTGTGAGAATGGTAATCAATACAATCTTGCAGCGCGATCATGTACAAGATTTAAGTCTGAATTTGGAAGCAGTTGGGAGTTTTTCGCAAACGTAGTCTGCTGTAAAAAGATCGAATCCGAAACTGTTGGCGATCCTAGACCAAAGGCCTGTCGACAATTTGGGCTGCATGATTACTCATTATGTAGTGCTTACTGTAAAGAGCGTGGATTTAGCTGTGTGGCTAATGGAGAATTGTTCAGGTGTGACGATGATAGGCCTGAGTCAGCGTGTTTGTAAATACTTCTATTGTGGTCCTCCACCCTCGATGATATAATTTCACTTGTGATTGGCCCCATCGTCTAGTGGCCTAGGACGTCAGGTTTTCATCCTGAAGATCACGGGTTCGAATCCCGTTGGGGTCACTAATCCTATAATGTCAACTTTTTGGAAAAAAATTCCTACTCCTTTTCTAGTCCTTGCACCAATGGACGACGTAACAGACGTTGTATTTCGTGAAATTATTCATCGCGTTGCTGCCCCAGACGTATATTTCACAGAATTTACGAGTGCTGATGGGCTTGTTTCTAGAGGCAGAGATAAGGTTATTGAAAAATTACGATTTACAGAGAATCAGCACCCAATTATCGCTCAAATCTGGGGAAGGCACCCTGAAACGCTTGGTGAGGCAACTACCATTGTGAAAGAGCTTGGATTTGATGGCGTTGATATTAATATGGGTTGTCCAGTTGAGGCCGTTGTTAGAAAAGGTGCTGGGGCTGGTTGTATTGGGAACTATAAGCTTGTTAGAGAGCTAATTTCCTCAGTTAGAAAACATGCTGGGTCAATGTCAGTCAGCGTTAAGACTCGATTAGGCATCAAGGATGATACCTCCCAGACATGGATACCATTTCTACTTGAGCAAAATCTTGATGCGTTAACCATCCATGGGAGGACCGCACACCAACTGTCGCATGACAGAGCAAATTGGGATGCTATAAAACAGGCGGTTGAGTTTAAGAACAAAATAGCACCAAGTACAATTATTATTGGGAATGGCGATGTGTTGAGTTATGATGAGGCATTAGAAAGGCATAAGGCTACAGGCGTTGACGGAGTCATGATTGGTCGAGGAGTATTTAAAAATGTTCGTGTATTTGAAAAAAAGTTGCGAAAGAACTTAGGAACAAAGAGTGAATGCCTTGCGTTATTTACGTCACACATGAAATTATTTGAGGAGACATGGGGAGATCAAAAGCCATTTTTTGTGTTAAAGAAATTTGCAAAGATGTACATCAAAGGTTTTAGTGGATCCAGTGTCTTAAGGCAGCAAATTCTTGAGTGTCAGACGCGCGATGATATGATCGGAATATTGAATAGGGGGTAAACATATGTGTAGTATGTTCTGTCATTGTATATAATGGGGCACAATGGATGCTTCAATTACATTGAAACTGAACACATTCTTTTCCCAGTTTAAATTCCAAAAATACAAAAAGGGCGAGATCTTCATTCGGGCTGATAGTGAACCTTTGGGAATATTGTATCTAACAAAAGGGATGGTTAAGCAATATTCGATTTCTCCCGAAGGTGTCGAGCAGGCTCTGACGATTTATAAACCACAGACTTTCTTTCCTATGATGTGGGCTATAAATAATCTGCCCAATAGTTACTATTATGAAGCGGTTGGGGATGTTGAAGTGTGGTGTGCACCTAAAGATGAAGTTATTTCGTTTATAAAGACCGAACCTGATGTACTCTATGATTTGTTAGGGCGATTATATGTGGGGATGAGTGGCCTACTAACTCGTATAGAATATCTTATGAATGGTAGTGCCTATCATAGAGTGGTTTTTACTATCCTCAATATTGCTGAAAGGTTTGGAGAGAAAGAAATCAACTCAAATGATACAACACTTCACACAACACACAAAGAGATTGCGGCATTTTCAGGACTTACTAAGGAAACTATAAGTCGTCAATCAAGAATATTACAAGATAAGGGTTTAATTGAAAATAAGAATCACACAATTCATGTCAAGAATATGCAAAAGCTTGAGAACGAGCTACTCCATTACTCTTCGCATTGACCGCAGTCACACGCACAGCTTGTTTTTGTGATAACCTCATTAGTTGGAATTATTCTATTGCGTTTTTTTGTGTCTGACGGAAGTCCTGTTGGGAGCAAATATCCTTGCCACACACCCTCACCAACACAAAGCTCCATATGTAGTTGATCGGACAAGTTGGGTTCATCGTCAACGTCATAAAGTCTGTACCTCCCAATTGCAAGTATTGCATCAGCCTTGTGGACTTTGTGTGAGGTAACGAGAATTTCCCCTATATCAACAACATTAACCCACGCAAACGTTTGTGTATCGTCTAGTGTTAGGATTTTGGTCTGTTCCTTTGTCTCGATTAGAGTATAGTTTCCAGTTTTAATTACTTTTACCATATAATGGTAGTGTGGCACATGATTTAGTATCTTTCAATGATTTTCCTCAATTTAATATATTGATCTGTGTCATCGTTTTTCAGAGCAAAATACTTCATACTAATGTTGATTTAAGGAGGAGGTGATACGTATGTATGCAGAAGATATTAAGAAACTAACTAAAGAGAATACAAACTTCAGAACTGTACTCCACACTGGTGTGCATTGCCAAATTGTAGCAATGAGCATCCCTGTCGGTGAGGATATTGGAGTAGAATCGCATGATGGCGTTGATCAGATATTATATTTTGTTGATGGAGAGTGCGAAGCAACGCTCAATGGAGAGGTGAGAATTGTGGAAAAGCATGATATTGTGTTTGTTCCCGCAGGCGTAACGCATAATTTTAAGAATGTTGGTGACGAGAACTTAAAGCTTTTCACAGTCTATGCCCCACCAGAGCATGCTGATGGCACAGTTCACGTGACAAAAGCTGATGCGCAAAAAGCGCATGAAGTTGAGTAATGAATACTATGACAAGTACGAAAAAACAGGAAACTTTTCAGGTGAGTGGCGAAAACTTACTTAAAAAAGTTAAAGAACTTATCGATGAGGGAAATGTGCGTAAGATTACGATCAAAGATAGGTCGGGCAAAGAAATTATGACATTTCCCTTGACGATCGGTGTTGTTGGTGCCGTTTTTGCACCAATATTTGCAGCCGTTGGTGCAATAGCTGCGCTTATGAGTGAGTGCACGATTTCAGTTGAACGGGAGGAAAAGCTATGAGACTTGAAAATAAAATAGCGCTTATAACAGGCGGAGGGACAGGAATTGGGGCAGGGATCGCTCGTGTATTTGCTCAAAATGGGGCACAGGTAGTCGTGTGTGGCAGGAGAGAGGACCCACTAAAAAAAGTTGTGGATGAGATTGATAAGAGTGGTTATGAGGCCATATATTGCATTGCTGATGTTTCGTCGCAAAAACAAATTCAGGAGATGGTCGAAACAGTCTCTATGAAGTTTGGATCAGTAGACATTCTTGTTAACAATGCTGGGGTATACATTCCAGACGATGTAACCTCAACGAGTGAGGAGGAGTGGGATCGAGTGATGGATATTGATGCAAAAGGTGTCTACCTAATGTCTAAAGCAGTGTTGCCGGATATGATTAAAAAAGGGAAAGGGAAGATTATTAATATAGCGTCAATTGCAGGACTTTTTGGATTTGAAAAATCAGCTGCTTATTGCGCAGCTAAAGGGGCTGTTGTTAATTTAACAAGAGAGATGGCCCTTGATTATGCTCCCAAGGGCATATGCGTTAATGCAATAGCTCCAGGTGTTATAGGAACTGATATGACTGCTGCATTTTTAGATAATGATCAAGTAAAGCAAGGATTTTTAAGTAAAACCCCAGTAGGTAGAATTGGAACCCCTGATGACATTGCACATGGCGCGGTATATCTTGCTAGTGATGAATCAGACTTCGTTGTTGGTCAAACACTTGTAATCGATGGGGGGTGGACAATATCATGATGCATCAGACAAAAATATATTCCTTAATAAAAGTCTTATCAAGTATTGGACTTTTGCTGGCTGTTTATTTACTTTGGCAACAGTTTTTTCAACCTGATTTTCAACCATGTTATGTAAACAGCCTTATCAATTGTGATGCAGTAATTTCGGGTCCTGTTGCGAAGACTTTTGGTATCCCAACCCCATTATATGGACTGATTGGGTATGTTGTTATTCTCATTGCAGCTTTTCAAAAAAGAATTAAGCTTCTTTTGAGCGTGGCTACATTTGGGCTACTATTTTGCCTTTCTCTTGGATATATTGAATTATTTCAATTGAAAGTTATTTGTCCTGTCTGTATTACATGCCAACTCATAATGGCTGCAATATTTGGATTCGCAATTGTGCTCTATCGAAAAGCAGTAAAATAGTTGATAAAATAACGGCATTAACGTGGTTGATTTTTAATCAAGTACGTGATTCTATTGTGAGCTAAATGTATGAAGATCAATAAAGTTCATGTAGTGCACTCAACAGGATATGACTATAAAAATGAGTTATATCTTCCTTTGCGAAGCTCAAATCTTAATTTCAAATATACAATCTTTCTTCCTCATGAGACAGACTCATTTATTAAAACAAAGGATTTAATAAAAGATTCCGACGTTGTTCTTGCAGAGGTTACTTATCCTGCAACAGGTCTGGGGATAGAGCTTGGCTGGGCAGATTCATTTGAGGTCCCAATTATATGCTTTCATAAAAAAGATGCAAAGATCTCTGGTTCATTAAAAGCGGTGAGTCATGTATTTCTTGAATATTCATCAAGAACAGACATGATACAGAATATTTCTGATAGTCTTACGAACTTTGCTATTATAGGGAATGCATGAAATTGAAATAAAGTTTCTTGAGGTTGATGTTGAGGACGTTGAGCAAAAGTTAAAAACACTTGGTGCGATTAAGCAATTCGATCAAGTATTTGAAGAGTGGGTTTTCCAAAAGCCACAGTGGAGAGAAAAAAGTGGGCGCATTAGGTTGAGGAAAACAAGCAACATTACTCAACTTTGTTATAAAGAAACTATTCAAGATACCTCAAAAGGGAATCTTGAGGTTGAAGTTGAAGTTGATGATGCTGCCAACATGCTCGCTATTCTTGACAAGCTAGACTTAGGCAGATCTAGGCGTCAACAAAAACGAAGGATAGAATATAAACTGAATAATGTATTGGTTGATATTGATTTTTGGCCACTCATTCCGCCGTATGTTGAAATTGAAGGAGATAGTTATGAGGACATGGCGAAAGTTGCCAAACTCTTGGAATTTGATATGGAGCAAGCATGTCAACTTGACGCATTTCAAGTCTATGACAGGATCTATAACATTGACATACGCAAGATAGAAAACCTTACTTTTAAGAGTTGGTAACTTTAAATACGAAATAACATCGCATGAGCTTCTTGTAGTTTCTTAAAGTACTCATCCTCAAGGCCACTCGCTCTTATCATATCTTCAAGCTCGCGATCAAATGGATATCGCGCTATTTGGTGCTCTCCTGTTTGTTTAACTTTAACATTATGTCTTAGATGAATTATGACCTCACATGCAAATTCATTAGACGGTGGGGTATTGGGCTCTACATTGTCGTCAATGACAACTGAGGCATCGAAGTTATATCTGCAAAAAGTTGGAAAGCGAGCTGCAAGGTAATAATTTGAGCCTGGATCAAAGCTAACAAGCCTCCCCTGGGGCAACGTACTTTGCGATGGATCATAGTTTGTGCCTTTCCCAGTTCTGATCCCATTGATACCTCGAATATATACAATTGCTTTAGGATGTATTCCATCTCGAACGGGAATGGTTAAGTCTTCTCTAGTTGGCATAAAGCTACACAGGACAACATCAGCTGGAGAGTCGGCTATTGGGTTTCTTATAGACTCTTGCAGACGGCGTACGGCGCTCAAGCGTGGCGATGTTAGGAGTAGGCGACGTTCAAGAAAATTATCATCTCTTCGAGCTCTTCTCAGGCGGGCACGCCTTTGTTGGTCGTTTTTTTGATCGTATACTGGACCAAATTGAATGGCTGCCTCCCAAGCATTCATGTGCAATAACCTCATTCGTTCTGATGAATCTCTAAGCCTCTTACCATCTGTGTCAATACCAATTGCATTAATACTTCCGTTTCTGGCTAATACCTCAGTTGTTAATCCTGTACCACAAGCAACATCAAGTAGTAATGGTTTCTCACCTTTACTTACTCCATGGAGAAGCTGTGTTATAAGTTGGCGCTCATGTACATTTGGCATCCACCATGATTTTATAGGAGTTGGCGCCTCAGTGATAACCATCCCAGACTCTGTTTTGTAGGTTACAGTTAATCCAAAGACGTCTAGAAGTGAGTGGTCATCGAGTCTTTTAACTTTCTCTTGTTCCTTGTTTGTCATAGAAGAAGGTTGATAGTTGCATTTTGCGTAAGCATAAGATGTTTGGGCTATTGAGAAGGTCCGATCTGAGCGGTACTGATTGTGCCAGATACATGAGCATCTCTCCAACTGGCTAATGCACCTTTTCGTTTATGTTGTGCTCTTATAAATACTCTGTCAGTTTTCCCTCCGAGTTGGCCGTGTCCAACAGGTGAACTAAATTGACGTGTGTTTAATATTTCAAATCTGTTTTCCTCAAGTGTATCCATCAATTGAGCTATATCAAAGTCGCCAAGTCGTATTAAATCTTCTCCCTGCGAGCTTCTTACTGCCATCGGATACGTGTGTACAAATAAATACAAATAGCCCAGTCCTTTGGGATTTATTATTCTGGCCATTTGAGCAATTGCTCCTTGCCAGTCGGGAACCCATTGAAGAGCATTATTACATATAATTTGATCTGCAAACTTATTTGGGAAACTTAATTTCGCCATGTCTCCAACTACTGGTCTGAGTGTTTTAATTGGATTTCCTTTTGTATCCTTTGTAACTGCCTTAACTGCGCTTGCAACCCTTACCATTTCTGGAGAAAAATCAACCGCCCAAATGTCAGGGGTTCTGCGGCCGTATGCTGGGTGGAGAATTGAGGCGAGGTAGCTCTCGTAGAGTGCTGGCCCTGCACCAAGACTC
>CAYNEP010000013.1:0-10523 GCA_964396255.1 uncultured Gammaproteobacteria bacterium
AACAATAATAAGATAATATCGGTCTTCTTTCGAGTTTGTTAAAAATAGGTTTTTTGTCCGGGCAGTCTCTATGCCTTTGTGATATTTCCTTGAATCTTCAACAGTAAAGACAGCTGGATGGTCGTGTTTCTGGTAAGTAATATGCAAGGAGTCTAGAAGTTGGTAAATGTCATTCATATCGCTGCAGTGTTTTTTCAAATATAGGGCGTTATACTAATATTAGTAGTGTTTATATGAATGATTAAAATCATCTTAACATGTATAAAACAATAAATATTCTTATTCTTTTTGCCTTGCTCATTGTATTTTTAGGAGGGCTATACGAGTTAAGCAAGTATCCTTTATTTTAACTTCTCTACAATATTACGCTCATACTGAGTGTTCCTTAAGATATGTTGAGTATCTAGAAAATTCTTTTCCATATAATTTTGAAGTGATCTCTGTCGAGAGTGTTGCTGTCTTATGCTCAATATCATTTACAGGATTATATTCAACAAGATCAACGCCCACTACGTTGCAAGAGGCGCCTATACATTCAGCTACGGCATGGATCTCTCTATAGGTAAGGCCACCTTTATTTGGCATTCCAACACCTGGCGCTTCAGTCATGTCGACAGCATCAAGGTCAAAACTAACCCATATAGATGAAACTTTTTTTGACAAGGCTTCAATTGCGTTAATAACTGGCCTTAGGCCGTCTGAAACGATGTCGCTAATACTAAAGGCTTGAATTGAGTTTGTTTTAATAAATCTACGTTCTGGTGCGTCAAGATCTTTGCAACCGATTATGATTGTATTTTCAAATGTAATTGCAGGAGGTGATTTAGCAATTGAAGTGAGCCTTTCATGTCCAGCCCCCAGGAGAGTGGCAAGTGGCATGCCGTGAATATTTCCAGATGGCGTGGTTTCTTGAGTGTTTAGATCACCATGAGCGTCTATCCAGATAATTCCCATTTCCCCTTTTAGCGCATTTGAAGCGCCTGACACGCTTCCGATTGCAATTGAGTGGTCACCACCAAGTATGAGGACTTTGTGTTTGGCAAGTATTGCCTGTTCAACGTTTGACGATAATTGTTGGCAAGTTCTAGCAATTGGATCTAGATATTTAATTGTGTTCTCTCCCCTATCCAATTCCTCAGACGAAGGAATAAGCATATTACCTAGGTCATTGATTACGAGCCCAACATTTGTTAGGTTTTGGATAAAATTTTGCAGTCGTAGGGCATTTGGTCCCATATCAACTCCGATCCGTTTGCTTCCAAGGTCAAGCGGAACACCTATAACATCAATTTGCATGCCCAATTATAGTACAACTTTATTACAAATAAACGTAAAGTTACATCGCAAGCAAGATGGTGTATTATGTGGAATATGGGCTTGCATCGAGTAAGAGAGGTTTCTCAAGAGGTTATAGATTCAATACACGATCATTACAATTTTGAGATTACATCTCAGCAATTACTGAATAGTTACTACAGTGGTGTATTTGAAATCGGAACAAACGCAAATGCTTCATATATTCTCAAGATTTTTAATAACCCTCAGATAGATCATCTGCGCTCTCAGATCGAGTTTTCACGTTGTGTAAAAGAAAATATCACAGAATTTACGACTCAAGAATTTGTTTTAGATAAGCATAATGAGGCGCTTAATAAAGTAGGTGACAACTATTTCTATATTTTGAAAAAGCATGAAATTGTCAATAAAACAGACGTCAATAAAGAAGAACAACAATTGATTGGGAGGTTGATGAAGACTTTTCATATATCACTCTCATCATTTAGACATATTGGGATTGGTTCATCATCATGGATGAGGGAACTTGAGCCAATACACGCTGTACTATTAAAACAGTACATAGATGAGCGTGAGTATTTGCCATATGTGGGTAAGATAGATTATCAGTCTTTGAAGTTGCCAGTGACGCTTATTCATGGAGATTGGCATGATCAGAACATGTCTTTTACGTCTCCTCCATTTCTATATGATCTCGATACATTAAGCTATGGATCGCCATCCGAAGAGATTGCAAGGACAATAACCCATTGGTCAGTTGAGAAAGAGAAAATAAAGGAGTTTTATGATAATTTACTCATTGGATATGGAACGCTTACAAAGAGCGAAATAGCTGTGATTCCGTTGGTTGCTGTTGCAATTTGCTACAAACAAAGTGCTGAGGTTGAGCAAAATGGTAATAAAAAATACGCAGCAGATTTTAGAGAGCTAGCAAAATATATTAAGGATACATTTAAGGTGTAGAATCAGATCATAATGAGTCCATGATGGCTCCATGTTCGTCGGCGTTTGTTTGTTTTGCGAGTGCAGAATTTCGTCTATGGATTGAATCGACATTCATACTAGCGGATAATTCTCGCCCCCTAAATGGATTGACAACTTGCGTGGCATAAAATGGTGCACGCGAAAGAACTTTATATCTGTTAACATCTCCCCGGCTTGAGGAAAAGTCAGCCACATCGTTATCAGACAGATCGCGACCATAAAAATATATAAACCTAAAGGAGGCTGTAATGATTCGTGTTGCCATAATTAGTTGTCCGTCTGGTGTGTTTAGACCGGCGTTAATCACATGGGTTGAGTTGCCCATTTGCACCGCAAGAGATCTTATGAGAGACTTGCTCTTGGATGAGCTTAATCTAATCACGGCAGTTCTTTCGATCAAAGCCATAAATTCATCATATGCTTGATTTGAATCAAACAGTGGAAGTATTTGTAACATTGTTAATGGCGCGCGGCCAGCAGCTGCTTCTGACACAAAGCGAAGATAGTTTGAAATTACGAGTTTGGCAAGTGAATCTCGTTCGGAAGGCTTGCGATTGGTAAGATCGTGCATATCAATCTCTTTACGTAGTGCTATCCAGTCGTATCCAACACCAGAGGGGTGAGGATGTCTACCCATGAGAATCTTTAAAGGAGGACAAATTCCTTTGCCTGCAATCTCTTGTTCGATCCACTTTTGGGCAGTATGAATAATTGGCGAATGAGTGTTTGCTTCAACATGTGACATAGCTGGAGATTATATCATAATAGAGCCTATAGTACTATTTCTATTTATAGAACAATAAACATGAGGTACGAATATATGCCCTAAAAAGTATTAACTTAAGTGTAGTTTAAAAAACAACCCCGTCAAAAACGGGGTTGGAAAATTATTTTCATTTTATTACTTTACTCGTAGATCTCCACTAGTTATCGTGAATGGTCCGTCTGTTGGGTCAGTCATTGTTGCTACGCCTGTTTTTGCCAGCGTTTCTGTTGTGAAGGACCCCCATAGCTGATCAGATCCAGCTCCGGGATTTGCATTGTCTTTCATTTCTGCAAACAACCATGATCCCATTCCCACATTTCCCCAGATGACCGGTCCAGCCATCCAGCCCTTGTTTAAAGATGTAGAAACATATTTCACAGAAACAATATAGAACTTGCCACTGGCGTCCGAATAACTAAATATCCCAGCAGCTGTGCAGCCACCTCCATATGTTTTTTTAGCTGTTCCACTCGTTGTTGACCATGTGCCCGTGCGCGATCCTCCGAAGTTATCGGTCCATGTTCCAGACATTGTCCCATTTGGTGCTATCGTCCCCGTCATGGTCATGACAGTTCCAGGAGCTCCTGTGTCATATGTAACATGTAATGTAATTGTATTTCCTGTTACTGTCCCACTTGTCACATGCCATGTATATGTGTGTGGCCCCCCTGCAACATGGCCACCGTTGCCGGAAACTGAACTTCCAGTTTGGGTTAGAAATGCATCGTGAGCATATGGAGTAACATCCCCATCAAGTACAAATGCCACGACAAATGATTCCGTGACGTTCCAAGCATATGAACATGAGTTGCTAGTTGCAATGCCATTAAATTGTGCATTTCTCTGCATTGCGCTATATGCGGTGTAGCCAACATTGCCCGTTATCCAAGGCTTAGTTGCTGCCTCAGTCTTAGGGGTCAAGCTTAACATAAGACCAAAACCAATAAGTATTGTTAATATTTTTTTCACTGTATATTCACCTCTTTTCTAGATTTTTTTTATACAAAAAAACCAACCCCTTAGGTTGGTTAATTAATGCCAAAGTCTTGTATATAAGTCTTTATCACCAATTTCAGTGTAGTCCCTTTATTGTTTCATTGTCAATATTGACAGCTGATATAAGGGGAATTAAACAGTGTTGTTGAGGATCTTATCCTATTAAACAACTTTTATGGAAGATCTAAAATAAATTATTTGCTTTCCCAAGGAGTCATAAGTTGGAAGTAATTTCCGTCGGGGTCAGCAAGTGTTGCAATCCAGGCATCTCCCATGTCGTATGGCTCTTTAACAACGACAGCCCCAGCAGCTTTCATTCGCTCGAATTCCTGCTTGACCTCGCTAGTTTCAAGGTTAAACATAATTCGAGCTGGATCTTTAGATTTTCCAATCATCTCAGAATGTTCGCCAACGGTGAGAAAACCATTCCCTATCTGCCACCCGTACCAACCTTTTTCTTTCATGTCGGCTGGTTTACCAATAATTTTTTCATAGAAAGCCCCCATAGCTTCAACCTGCATTGATCCTATCATTATTGAATTTAGATTTAACATACTCATTAGTATAGCCTATGGTAACTGCCAAGTAAATAATGCAAAATTGACAATGCCTAAAAAACGTGTACCATATAGGAGGTAACGTAGGCTTACGTTAACACTCTAGTATTATGGCAATTGTAATCTCAGATAAACCATCAAGTCTCTATCGTCGCAAATTATCGCATGCACAGGCAACAAAAGAGTATTTAAACTTACGAAAACAGGTAGTTGAGGCGGGTATACTTGAACGGGACTATTTATTCTATTCCACAACGACACTCTCGGATTTTTTAGGCTTTGCCTTTTGTGTCTACATGATAGTCTCATTATCAAATCCTGTACTCGTGGCAGGTTTTTCTATAATATTGGCCTTCTTTACGGTACATATAGGTGGTCTCATTCATGATGCTGGCCATAGGGCAATATTTAAATCAACAACACTTAATGATATTGCTGGATCAATTTTTGCAGCAGTTATCACATTTCCATTCTCAACTTGGAAGTATAAACACAACGCTCACCATGCAAGTACGAATGTCCAAGGAGAGGATCCTGATCTTGACATCCCCTTTGTTTTTACTGAGGATGAATATAAAGAAAAAACAGGAATTATCAAGTTCATTCGCAAGTATCAAATGTGGCTATACTACCCTCTTGGCTCATTTGTTTCAATTACTTATAGAACAAAGGCCTTCTTTTATTATGTCCAACATATAAATAATCCAAAGATACTTGTTGAAACAGTTATCATGGCAATTGGAATAACATTATGGTACGTTGCCCCATTTGTCTTTTTCCCATTCTGGAAGGCATTGTTATTTTTTGTTTTATTCAATGAGGCTGCTGGATTTTTTATGCTTAATATATTTGCACCCAACCATAAGGGAATGCCACAGCTTGAGAAGAAAACGACACTATCGTTTTTAGAACAACAGATAGTTACCTCTCGAAACTTAAAAGGGAATGATTTAGTTGATTATCTCTATATTGGCCTTAATTATCAGATTGAGCATCATCTTTTTCCAAATTGTCCGCGTAGTAAGTTAAAAAAGATTAGACCTTATCTTATTGAGCTTTGTAAAAAATATGATATTGAGTATCTTGAAATGGGACCAATTGAGTCAAATATTTTTATTCTAAAAGAACTCAATGCTGTTTCAAGATCATAGAATTTATGCAATGTATAACCATCTGACAATGAAGTATTTTTCATCAAATCAAATAAAACATGCACTCTATATGTCAGCCATTACAATAGGGTGTTTTTTTCTTATGGAGGTAACAGGTCAGAATAAATCATTCGACGGAAAGTCGCCATTTCAGATGTTGTTTATGTTCGTTGCACCGTTTGTCGTGTGGACAATGGGCATTGGCACTCTTAAGAAAAATCAAAATGGCAAATTAACTTTTAAGCAGGGTCTCTTTGAGGGATATAAGATATCGCTTTTATATGGAATTCTGTCACCCTTTATTTTTGCTTTTTACTATCTTTTTATAAATCCAACCATAGTAGAGTCGGTGCGTGATATGTATGGCCTGAAGAACATGTCATTGCAGGCAGTGATCGGGATCGACATGATTGCTCAGTTTATCTCGTCAGTTGTATTTGGAACAATATATTCGGCAATCATCTCATACTTTCTTAAAAAGAAGTAGTTACAAAATGCTGTTGGAGAAGTGCAAGTCTTAACTATTGTTGTGGCTGTTCTTTTGGAGTGTCAAAGCTTATCATCCATTTAACCCCATATTTATCACGAAGCATACCAAAATAGGCTCCCCAAAACGTGTTTTCCATAGCCATCTCGACGGTTCCTTCTGCCGATAATTCTCTAAAAATACGGTCTGCCTCATCCTTGCTATCAACGCTTAATGTTAGGGCAACATTATTGCCAACAACGAGCTTATCCCCTTTGGATTCAAGAGTGTCCGTTGCCATAAGAACATTGTTTCCAATAGGAAGACCAATATGCATTATCTTTTCACCATCGTCATCTGACATTGAGCCAGCTTCTGAAGTTTCTTTGAATCGCTGAATCATTGTAAACTCTCCGCCAAGAACAGATCGGTAAAAATTGAAAGCTTCTTCAGTATTGCCAGCAAAGTTTAAGTATGGATCTATGTGTATCATGGTTGTTTTTTTGTAAATGTTTAATGCTTTATTCTATAGCATGCAATTTGAAAAAACCTATCAGAATGCTGATTCTTTCCGGATGCCTGGTTTTAGTATATGAAATGATAGTGCATAACAGATAAGCATGAGCATAGCTCCAAACAAAAATGGGAGAGGTATGGCGACTGTCGCTATGACACCGCCAATTATTGGACCTATAATCATGCCGATGCTTTGATACGAGGAATTTAAACCCATAATTGAGCCTTGAGATTTGGCATCGGCCTCTTGGGAGAGAATTGTTGGTATGAGTGTTTGTGCAATGCTGTTAAAAAGTCCAAGAATAACCATAGCAGTAACAAATACGGGTAATGATCGTGAGAAATATATAATGATAAATGAGAGTGCTATGAATAATAGTGACGTAGTAAACGATTTCTTCATACCGAATTTTTTTGAGAATCTTCCTACAAGATATGTTTGAGAAATTAGACCGATAACCCCAAACAATGTAAACAAGAGAGCATTCTGTGACTCAGTTATTTTCAAGACATTAAGTGTGAATGGCTGAAATCCATAGATAATTGAAGCCGAGAATGCCAGCATTAGGACGAGTGTGATTATAAAGGTAGCTCCGACGTTTGGATCAAATAACGTACGCCACATTTTTCTAAAGTCAAACAGCTTTCCGTGTCTCACCTCATTCATGTGCTTGTTTGTCTCAGGAAGATAAAAATAACAAAGTGCAGCTGCTGCGGTTGTTATTGCCCCTGCAATAATAAAGGGAATTGCGGGATTGAAGCTAACGGTTAATGCAGCGATAGCTGGTCCAAAGACGAATCCAAAATTAAAGGCAGCTCCAACAATTCCAAATGCTTTGGCACGCTCCTCTGGTTTTGTTGTGTCTGAAATAACTGCAAAAACGACAGGGATGTTGCCTGCTGTTAACCCATCAAGCGCTCGAGACAAAAATAAAAATGCAACATTTGGCGCAAATGCCATCATAAAAAATGATACAGCTGTTCCTATAATCGACACGATTAGCATTGGTCTTCTTCCGTATTTATCAGACAATCGTCCAATAGTTGGCGTTGAGATGAATTGACAGATTGAATATGAAGCAAATAACAAGCCATTTTGAAAATCAGTTAGCCCGAACTTTTTTGAATATGAGTAGAGAATAGGGATAATAATCCCATATCCCAACATATTAACCATCGCAACAAGCGCAACAATATATATATTTCTTTTTGATTTCATACTTGAATCTTGATCTTACACTAAAACTATAATATAGTGCAGGATGTTTTATCGAAGTGACAAATCGTTCTCTCTTAACTTCAATTTCAATATTCCAAGAGCTTTTGGTCCCATGCCATGAAGCGCTAGAAGTTGTTCTTCGCTGTATTGGGAAAGTTGAGATATGGTGTTAATGCCCATACTTTTTAGCGCCCTAAGTGCGGGAGCTCCAATCTTTGGAATGTCAGAGGTGCTATTGTTATTCATTGAGAGTGCACGCATTTATAATTAACCTCTTAAGTTTTTCGATGTCAACTGTCTCGCCTTCATTTAGATTAATACTTCGCATAGTTTTCGCTGACTTGCCAGAGTTGAACAATCCATCTGGATCTTGAAGTTGTGCACCCTTGAAAAAGTTAATCTTAACATGATCCTTAAATGCTCCAAGTGCACATACTAAACCTTTATAGCTAAACACTGGGGTTCCCCATTTCCACTCTTCTGCCAAGTCGTCGTGTGATTGTAGAATTGATTCCCTTAAAATAGTGAGCGTTGACCCCCTCCAATCATTTAGGGTTTTGATATACGCATCAATTGTATCTTTGGGTTTCATAGTTAGTGTCTGATGGTGTTATACCCCCACATTTCCATCCATCGGTTCATCTGCGTAACTTCTTTAGTTTGTGATGAGATAATATCTTGAGCCATATCCCTAAGTTCATTGTGTTTTGCGCGAGTTGCTGCTTCATGAGCCATCTGAACTGCTCCGACGTGATGTGCAATCATGTGCTCAAGAAATATCTTATCAAATTCATCACCTTTTTTACCTTCAAGGCTCTGCACCATCTCATCCATACTTTGCTCGGAGTGGGTTTTCTTTCTCTGGTCACTTCCTGGATATTGTTGTGTGGTATTTAGTTGTTTCGGCTCTTTCTCATAAGTGCTTTCTTGAGTTGATACATATTTGTATGTTACGAAACTACCAATGATTATGCCTACTAATCCTGACAATAAAATATTTCTAGTCATGGCTCAATTGTATCAAATGAACTCATGAGGTATCATAAATGATATGGATGTTGCAAAAGAATTTGAAAAACAAGTCAATAGTCTTCTGGAAAAAGGATATCCAGAAGATGCTGGAGTAACAGTTGAAAAGTTTATATCTATGCTCGAGCCACTAAAAAAGTCCTTAGAGTCATTTAAAATGGACGATGTAGACTATGTAGCTGGACGATTACCATTTGTCATCGTAGTAAAAGGCTCCTTTTTGACTCCTGAGAAAATGATATCTAAAGTACTATTGAATTCTAAACATGGAGTTTCTAAACTTTTTCCTCTAACATCTGAAGATTTTGTTGCTATAGATGGTGTGTTAATTCCCGAAGGTCAAATATATCTACTTGTAGACATCGATAGAGGACGTGAGTATCTAAATGTTCGACCACAAGATGCGCTTTTGAAAATTAAGAAATTGAACCGTTCACCACTTACAATTGACGAAGGAATTGCGGTCATTACTCATTATCCTGATTTTTTGATAAAAAATAATTGTTTTTCCCTACTAGGATCTCGCCATCCTGGTGATCAAAGAGTGCCAGCTATTTGGATTGATGCCAGTAAGAATCCTCATTTGGGGTGGTGTTGGGACGGGAATCCTCACACATGGTTAGGATCAGCTTCATGCGTAGCTCGGGAAGCGAATATCTCCTAATTCCATCTGTCGAGTGTAAATTGCTTAGTCTTTAATTCTCCTCTTGCTTGTCTTGAGAGCTAGCATTACCTTCTTCGCCTCGAGTCTTTTCTTTGTTTTGTGAGAATGAGATTTTCGTTTTTTCCCAACTCCAGTGTCTCGTTTTGCCATGAGGCAATTATACTCTATTATTTTCAATACGGTTGCGCTAGGCGAGGTAGATATGTCGAGACCATCTTAGATCAATTAAGGTAATTACCTATAAGATGTAAATACTTTCTCAGGGTCAACAAGACCGCAAAAGACGTGGCTTAGTTGAGGAAATACTGTATCAAAAAACTCTTCATCATTTATTACCTCTGCCATCTCGCCTGTAAAGTTAAGTTGCGCGAGGCCTTCATTAAGCTCGAGGTCGGTTTCACAAACGGGACGAGATGATCTCTTTCTCCTGCTCAGTTTTTCAACTTCAATGTGGCGCAAATCTCGCATCATTGGTACATTGCCCTTAACTGGTGGTAAAAATATCCCCAAAGCTGCTCCTCGTAAGTCGTACTGGGGAAAATCTCTTGAAATATCGCAATCAATTATTGATTTAAATGGGGTTGCTTGCATATTTAAGTGTCCTAAATACGATGCAAGGGCGAGAGAATGTTTTTGGTCAAATGGGGATTTTCTCCATTTCCGTTCGTGGCGAGTTAACATGCCCGATATGCTTGGGAAACCAAATTGAGCACATACAAGCGCAATGAGTCCTAGGAATCTATATTGCTCATCAAGATGTGGAGCGATTTGGGCAACCTCTAGATGTTGTCTGGCACTGACGGCAACTTCAGAGTGAGTACCATCTGTGAAATATGTTGATATGAGATTATTATATGCTGTGTAATTAGTCGTAGTGTG
>CAYNEP010000013.1:10623-12931 GCA_964396255.1 uncultured Gammaproteobacteria bacterium
TAGTATTTATCAATACTATGGGATATAATTGCGAACAATCGGCTTGTTATATCAGAAATATGATTACATTAACGATACCTATAGTATAATAGTATCATGTTATATGAGTTTATTAATCGACAGAAGTCAGTTGTTCCAGCTCCTGAGGAATCGCCAGATGAACGAACTATTCAAATAATGTCGTCTTTTCTCTCTATGGTGGGTTTTCTTCAAGATCCAACAAACTTAAGTCGTCCAAGAGTGAATAGATTGATGAGGGCGATGTTTCCGACGAAGGGGAGCTCGCCGATACCTGCAATAATTGACATTGCCAAAAGTGGATCTCGTATAATTCCTCGCCTTCCGGAAGATCGAGCAAGATGGGCTGTTGATACGAGATTTGTAGTGCCTGGTAATTATATTCAGCTAGTACAGGCTGATATTGTTGGGAGCTTGGGGCAATTGGCTAGACTTGCAAGTATTGGAGCTGACATAGTTACATTCACCTATCCTTATGGTCATAACGATCCTGGATCAAGACTTCGCGCTGGAGCATATGAGGCCGAGGTCTACTTAGGGCTTGATGAAATTGCAAGGCATCAAGGATATCCATTAGTATTCACAGAGGGGCAACTGCAAGTTATGAGAGAAAATCCACAGGGGTTTGAGTCGTTACCTCAACAGTATCAGCGTGATTCATTACAGGAGATTATGAGAAGAAATATGTCAGGGCTGAACTAATACCTACAAAGACTTTTCTTTATTTTCTTTCACGCGAACCTGCACGATTTGCTTTATTAAGTCAATGGGGAGTGGTTCATTTAGTGGAAACTTGAGTGTCCCCTTGCCAGTTTTGTACTTAAGCACTTCTTTGATTGACTTTTCAAGAGATCCAGTTGCTGGGTAGAGGGCAATATGATCTGTCCAAGCAGCGTAGTAGATGAGAAATTTCCCATAAACTTTTATGGTTGGCATCTTATAGCTGATGTGTTCGGTTCCGTTGGGAACAATGTCGAGTGCGATTTTGCGAATTATCTTAAGTCTCTCTTGTGTTTCACCTGAAAATAAAGCGATATACTCGTCCACTGTTTTAAATTCCGACTTAACGTTATCCATTGTTTTTACTATATCAAATATGATGACAATTCATTTGTTATCATAAACTATGAACTGGCTTATTGCAGCAATACTTGCAGGACTTCTGTCAAGTGGTTTTCATTTTACATCAAGAATACTGCTTCGTGATTCAAAAGATTCAATGGCATCGGGTTGGTTCCCAAACGCATTTAGAGTGCTCTTTTTTGGTGGATGGGCATTGACAGATTTTACACTTTCTAAAGATCCTCGAGTGATTCTATTACTATTACTACTTGGTGTAGCAGAGATGGGCTCGACATTTGCATATATCAGAATGCACAGCGCTAATCATCTGTCCATATCATCAATCATAACCAGGACAAGATTATTTTGGGTGCCAGTTATGGCTTTTATATTCTTCGGAGAGCAACTTCAGGCGCATGAGTATGCGGGAATAATAATATTATTTGTTGGACTAGCAATAGTCTCATCACCGAAGAATATTCAAATTGACAAAGGAATTAAATTTGCGTATTTATTTGGATTTGCTGCAGCCTTTCATAATATTGTTTTGAAACTCAACCAAGATTCAGCAAGTCTTCCAGTTGTTATGTTGTTTATGTCGGCGCCAGTCACAATTATGCAACCACTTTTGATGAAAAATGGAATAGCGAGAATAAAAAAGTCAGTTAATTCGAATATTGCTTTGCAGCTTATCAATGGTGCTTTTGGGGCGGTGAGTATTGTGATATTGGCATATGCAATTAACGTTGGTCAAGTGAGTAAGGTATCTGCAATTCAACAAGGAATGCTCATTGTGTCTGTTATGGCAGGAATTATTTTTCTAAATGAGAGGGAGAATGTTACAAGGAAAATTATTGGCTCGCTCATTACTCTGGCCGGTGTGTATTTACTCACTCTTATCTGAGATGTATCTCTTCAGAATACAAGTTTGATTATTTAGAGTTTTTTTCAACAGGATTAAAACCTGGCGGATTTTCAGTAAATATGGGACCTTTCCCATTCCACACATTTTGTTCGCATTCAGCGTGTTGATACCACCATTTAGCAAATCCTCTCTTATCATATTTGCCAGTATCTGGAAACTCTTCATTTGGATCTAGTCCATAATGCTTTTTCATAACGGGCAAACAGATCTGATACATTACGTAGTTGTGCTCCCTTGACCCCGGAAGAAACATAGTTGAGAATATTAGTATGAATCCCATAAAGCTACTCACTATAGATGTAG
>CAYNEP010000014.1:0-12815 GCA_964396255.1 uncultured Gammaproteobacteria bacterium
AAAATCCATGGCGCTGAACTGACAGCAGTTATCAATGGAAAAAAAACCGCATATTTTCCCCTCTATCAACCAGCAGTAGCGCTATACGCAGGAACAAAAAAGAAAGATCTCCTTGAAGACATCCAGATTTTGAAAAAATACTAATAAATATATCTCTATAACATATCAATCATATTGGTAAGCTTTGTTAAAACTTTATTGACTTGATCTTGAGGTTTAACAGAAAGTATTCCCTTAGGACGATTCTCCACTTGCTTCTGAAGTTGTTTTTTTATCATGCGTGTGTCAACATTTTCCATCATCTGTTCAAGCTCAGCGTCCCCCTCAATTTTAATACCTAGTCTTTTCATAATAATTGCCTGCATCTGGATTAATTTCGTAATTTCCTTTTCAGAAATCATATTCACCTGATATGCTGTCTCCTCTCTCAGCTCGTCAATTTTTGTCTGACTATTTTGACTAAGCAATACAAATATGGACAGAAATATTGCATCAAGCGACACAATCATAGTTAAGAACCCAAAAGGAAATGGGTCAAATGGCGCAATACCAGGTATTAAGTTCACATTGATCGCAATCCAGACAGTGAAGAAAATCACATGAAATATTAAAAAGCCCATACTTCCAGATACCTCAGTAATTTCATCGGAGAACCGATCAAACCACCCTCTCCTTTTATCATGCTCTCTTCGGAAAGTCTCTATATGTTCCTGATGTAGTCGAAGTTTCTCCTTTACCGAGGGGAATCTAACAATGAATTCGCCCGATTTATTTTTATAAATTTTCACAATAGAACCAAAATAGTATGATTAGTTCTACCAAATTTTATTCACTAAGTAAAGCTAAACAATCTCTTCCCAAGGGAATATATCTCTTCCAAAATGGCCATAAGCGGCAGTTTTTTGATAGATAGGCCTTCTTAAATTAAGAGTACTTATGATTCCCTCGACGGAACAATCAAGAATTGAATCCATATATGCTCGTATTTCCTCATGTGACTTGGTTTCTGTCCCATATGTCTCAATATCCTGCATGACTGGTTTCTTGTGTCCGATACAGTATGCAAGTCTCACCTCACAACGCTTAGCCAATCCTGAAGCTACTATATTCTTTGCAAGAAAGCGAGCCGCATAAGCGCCAGACCTATCAACCTTTGTTGGATCCTTTCCTGAAAATGCGCCTCCTCCAACATGTGCAATACTTCCATAGGAATCAACAATTATTTTTCTACCCGTTACACCCGTGTCACTTGCAGGTCCTCCTTGATGCCAAACTCCAGTACCATTTAAGATAATCTGATCAACGCTCACTTTAAACCCATACTTCTCAACTACGGGCAATACTACTTTTTCAAACAACGTCTGCTTTACGTCTTCAATACCCACCTCAGGATCATGAGGCGCTGCAATAACTATTGTATCGATTGAGACTGGTTTTCCATTCTCATACAGTAGCGTCACTTGTGACTTACCATCTGGTCTTAAAAAAGCGAGCTTTTTAGACTCACGACACTCATCTATCCCCATGCATAGCCCATGAGAAATCATAATAGAAACTGGCATAAATTCTTTTGTCTCAGAACTTGCATACCCAAACATCATTCCTTGATCGCCAGCACCAAGCTCATCAACTCCCTTGGCAATCTCTAGAGACTGAGAATGGATAAATAACTGAATTGGAGACTCATTCCAAAATCCATACTCCGCGTCAGTGTAGCCCAATTGCTTTATAACCCCCCGTGCAATTTCCTCATAATTTATGGTTTGAGGACAAGTCACCTCACCTGCTAATATGCAGATATTCTCCCCAACCATTGTCTCAACTGCAACGCGTGATGATGGATCAATTGTTAGCGCAGCATCAACGATCGAATCGGATATTTGATCGCAAATTTTATCAGGATGACCACTACAGACAGATTCGGATGTGAATATATTTTTCATATTTTTTCCAAAATTTATAAATTTGGCGTATCCCCTTGATTGGGTGGCACCGCGACCTCGTCTAAAACGGGCTCGGTTGTCGCATGGGATTTAATTCTCATGCTCGTGATACAGAAGAAGAGTATGAAGTATTCTTAAAAGATTTTCAAGAGAAGATTATCGAGCACCAACCCCTTCATGTCTTCTCTTGATAACATGAGCGATTATCTTTACATATAAATTAAAATCTCCTTGTTCGAGGTATACAAGGTCGCCGAGCATTCTCTCAAGAAGCGTTGTGTCCTTGGCGTGCGTCGCTTGTAACATACCTGCAAATGCAGGTCTTGGTTTACATCTCTCAATAACAGACTGATATCGTTTAAGAGTATCCAACTCAAATTGTGTAAAATTTGATCTTCCTGATATAGCATGTAATAGTACCTGACGGATCCCTGCAAGTTCATAAGAGGTATAACCTCTCAGGCCCACTAAATCCATATTACCCATTCTTCCAATATTGTAGGAAAGCTGTGGAATCTCATCAATACCTCGACGCCTCATATTCAGAACTGTTCCACAATCAAGAATGCGAGTATCCTCAGGTTGAGCTGAAGCCATAATAGTTGTTTGTTGCATGGGGTCTGTATTCATCAAATGCGCGTCATACACCATGGTCCTTATCTTACGCTCACCAACCATCCCCTCCGCCCCTAGGCCTAAGAAGCCAACAGGGATCATGACAAATCCATCATCATATGCGTGAGGGTCAAACTCAACAACTCGCCTTGCATATCTGTTTGCAACAGGTTCGCCAATCATCAAACCAAACGTGCGACAGACTACCTGCTCAGTAAGTCTTCTTGCCGAACTCTCTCTCCATCTTCGAGCTCTTTCAATTTGTTTTGGTGTTGCGGGCCTCCTTACGTCATGTCCAAGAACTCGACTCATTGTGTGCAGACCACGGTCAGTTAATTGAAGATTTCGTTCTGTTATAGGGTCAATAATTCTTGCTTCAAGAGGATAGGACATAAGCGCATAGTATACCCTATGAGGTCATTATTTTCTTCCATGAACACGTCTCTGCGACTGTGTTAAATATTTTTTTCGAAGTCTTAGTCCTTTTGGTGTAACTTCAAGTAATTCATCATCACCTATAAAGTCAAGATACTGCTCTAAACTAAATGACGTCGGTGGCTCAAGAATTGCTTTCACGCCCTCGCCAGATGATCTGTTATTGGTTAATTGTTTTGCCCGACAGACGTTTACCTCTATATCACGCTCTTGGGATGCTATCCCAACTACCATACCCTCATAGACCTTCACTCCTGGCCCATAAAAAAGAATGCCCCGCGTTTGTGCATTCACTAAACCATACGAGAGTGTTTCCCCAAGTTGAGTTGCTATAAGCGACCCACTTCGTGTTGAGGCCATTTCAGATCCAACAGGCTCGTAACCAAGCAAATAAGTACTTGTAACAGCGGTTCCTCGAGTCCCGGTTAGTAATATTCCACGAATGCCAATGAGATTCCTGCTTGAAATCTTATAAATCAGTCTCATTCCCGTATCACCAACAGGATGCATGTTGATTAACTTACCTTTTCTTTTCCCAATCTCATCTGAGACAACTCCCATGTATTCCTTTTGAACATCGATCGTAAGCTCTTCATATGGCTCGCACATAACCCCATCCACTTGTTTCATAATAACCTGTGGCTTGGCGACTTCAAGTTCGAAACCTTCTCTTCGCATGGTTTCGATTAATACTGCCAAATGTAATTCTCCCCTACCACAAATCACAAAAGAGTTTGGGTCTTGGCTCTCTTCAAGGCGAAGGCCGAGATTTGTCTCAAGTTCCTTTGTAAGCCTCTCTTTAATCTGTCTTGATGTAACATACTCCCCTTCTCGTCCAGCAAAAGGACTCGTATTGGGTCCAATCCTAATCTTTATAGTAGGCTCCGCAACTTCAATAGCTGGCAAACTATCGGGATGATCGACGTCGGTTACTGTTTGACTTATTGAAAGCTCAGGAATACCCGCAAGAGCAACTATGTCTCCAGCAACAGCAGTCTCAACTTCAACTCTACTTAAACCCACACTTGCAAATATTTTTGTAGCAGTATATGTTCCAATAACTTTAGAGTCAACAATAAGCGCAATTTTCATACCTTTAGTCAGTGTTCCTCGTGTTATTTTGCCAATACATAACTTACCAACATATGGGTCATAATCAAGTGTTGAGATAAGCATCTGAAAAGGCTCTTCCAAACCTACATGGCTATTTGGTAGCTCATTTACAATAGTTTGAAAAAGAGGTAATACAGAACCCTCCATGTCTGATGAATAATGCTCTGGCAATTCTCTAAACACTTTCCCATCTCTCCCTACTCCATAGAGCGTTGTAAAATTTAACGATTCTTCATTTTGTGCAAGTTCGACAAAAAGATCTTCCACCTCTCTTTGTACTTCGATTGGCCTCGCATCTCTTTTGTCAATTTTGTTTATAAATAAAATGATCTTTAGACCTGATTCGAGTGCCTTTTTAAGAACAAAACGAGTTTGTGGAAGTGGTCCCTCTGCCGCATCAACTAAGAGCAGCGCGCCAGATGCCATGTTCAGGACTCGCTCGACCTCGCTACCAAAATCAGCATGACCTGGCGTGTCAATAATGTTAATTTTATCCTCTCCAAACGTAACACTCGTATTTTTAGCCAAGATGGTAATGCCCTTTTCACGCTCAAGATCATTTGAGTCCATAAGCAGATCCTCTTGCATCTCTTTTTGATTATCTCGAAAGACAGCAGATTGCTTTAATATGGCGTCAACCAATGTCGTTTTCCCATGGTCAACGTGGGCGATAATTGCAATATTGTATATATTCATAAAACTACTTCAAATTAATCCACAAGTATATCAAATAAAGTATGAAATTGCCTGCTCTAATAGTCCTAATTTAACTGCAAATTAACTATTGCAAATAGTTCTATTTTCAATTACGCTCAAAGTATGAGAGAGGAGGTGACTGTTACATGAAAATGCTTCACATGGTTGCGTATTTGCTTCTTTGGGTTGGAGGTATCAACTGGGGATTAATGGGACTATTTAACTTCAATCTTGTTGAATCGCTCGGATTACCAGGGGGACTTGTTAACCTAGTTTATATTCTCGTTGGATTATCGGCTGTCTACACACTTGCTACCCACATGGGCGATTGCAAAGTTTGTTCAAAAAAGTAAGTAGTCTTCATAACAATACCAAGTTTGTAAAAAAGCTTTGGTATTGTTGGTCGTAAAAACCAATATGGTATTCTAAATAAAGAGTATGACAATATCTCGCATTTCAGGTCTTCAAGTTATTGACTCTCGTGGCAACCCAACAGTGAGGGCATACGTAACTCTTAATGACGGCTCTATTCATAGTTCGTCAAGTCCTTCAGGGGCATCTGTGGGTGTTCATGAAGCAAAAGAACTGCGCGATGGCGACCAGCGATACTATTTAGGACTTGGAGTTTTAAAAGCCGTTGAAAACATTAATACTCACATACACAAGGCGCTCGTTGGCCGACCTATCGACTCAATAAAAATGATCGATGAGATACTCCTGCACCTTGACCAATCCCCTAATAAATCAATCATTGGCGCAAATGCAATGCTGGCAGTCTCACAAGCTGCCATCAAAGCCTGTGCATACAAAATGCATGAACCTGTATGGAGCTGCATTAACAAATATTATTTTCCAGAAACAACCCCATCATTTCCAAGACTATTTTTAAACGTCATTAATGGTGGAAGACACGCAAACTGGACCTTTGACATTCAAGAATTTATCGTCGTACCTAAAAAAAACATCCCTAGCCAGTCAATTCGAATAGGTGTCGAAATTTTTCAATCAATAAAAAAAGAGCTTACCAAAAGAGGCCTATCAACACTCGTTGGCGATGAGGGGGGGGAGTCTCCCCAATTATCATCAAACGACGAGGTCTTTGAACTTATTATTAAGTCAGCACTAGCTGTAAAGTATAGCCTAGGAGTCGACTTTGAATTTGGAATTGACGCAGCAGCTAGCCAGATATATTCAGATAACATCTACACGCTAAAGAAAGATAACCTCGCACTAACCTGGAGCGAACTTCAAGATCGATACGAAACATATATTGACCGCTATCATGTGAAGTATTTTGAAGACCCATTTGCAGAGGACGATTGGAGCGCATTTGAAAACTTTTCAAATGATGCAAAGGGCCGATACGTTGTTATTGGAGATGACCTATTTGCAACAAACCTAAAGAGAACAAATAAAGGCGTTACAAATCATAGCGCAGGTGGCATTATTATTAAACCGAACCAAATAGGAACAATCCTTGAAACCGTTGAGGTTATAAGAAAGGCACAGAGTGCAAAATGGCTCACAATAATCTCACATAGGTCAGGTGACACCGAAGATACATTTATTGCAGACTTAGCATATGGATGTGGTGCAGACTTTATCAAAACAGGTTCAATGTCGAGGTCAGAACGATTGACAAAATATAATCGCTTACTTGAAATTGAAGCCTTCGAACAATAGCATCATGCCAATATGTTTATATTTAACTCTCATCCTTGATAAACTTCATTGAAATTGAGTTAACACAATGACGAATGTTTGTTTTCGTAAATCCCTCCCCTTCAAATACATGCCCTAAATGCCCATCACAATTTGAACACACTATTTCAACTCGCTGACCGTCGGGATCTGGTAGTCGTTTTATGGCGCCTAAGATTTCATCATCGAAACTTGGCCACCCACACCGCGAATTAAACTTGCTCTCTGATCGATATAAAGGAGCGTCACACTGTCTGCATACGTAGGTACCTTTCTGAAAAAAGTCATCATACATCCCGCTGAATGGAAACTCCTGAGATCTTCCGAGAATTATCTTTTCTTCTTCTCGTGATAGTTTGTTTAATTGCATTACTAATTTGTATAGATTTTAAAAGGAGTTAGATGGTTAACCTCAGTTAACGATTCTATTTGCTTTAAACCATTTGGCGTGTCACAATTATGTCTCTCTACAACAAGCACTCTCTCAAATCCTATGTCTATATTGTTTTTACTAGGACACCCATTGTCAATAAAGTACACATTATCAGCATTTTTTAAACGTATATTAAATTTAATCTTACCCGCATACTGCTTATCATAATTATTTGTGTAGAAAAGATAATAGAGTGGAAAGGTCCCATCTGTTGGCATATAAACTCTGTCGTACTTATGTCTTTCCCTCTCTACGTATTCAACAATCTTTTTCTGACCGTCGTTACGAAAAATGCTTGTTGCAAGATCACTCTGTGCACTGTACTGATGATGAAAGAAAACAAACTCTCCAAAGAACACGAGCGTTATAATAATTGGTAGTACTTTCTTATATTTGCCAATTTGAAGAATGTGATAATAGCCAAGTCCCATTAGCATGGCAAGTGGAATAGTCATAAATACTGCCCTATGGATATTTGGAGATTCAATGATTGTCAAACCCGCTGGAATTGGGGCAGCAACCAACAAGAAAAGCATCATCCAAACATTTTTCAAATCATAATTTCTATATTTTTTTATCAAACTATATAGTGCATATAATAAAATCGGTGCGCTGACAACATACAACAATCCCTGCTCAGGAACAAAGTATCGTGGAGACTTGCCTCCTCGTACAAAAAGAACATCAGGTGAGAGATAACGACTATATTGATATAGAAATTCTCGCGAGTACCCTAGAGGTTTATTGCTAAATAATCTTGCTTGCGCAATTGAGTCCTCATTAAATATTTGCTCTTGTATGCGAATTGAAACTCCTGATAGTGGACTAAATATTGATGTTTGAATAAATCTTCCTGACCCCCACACTGTTTGGCCAATATAGAGCGTGACAAGAGAAAATCCCAAACAAACTACAATTGGCAATACGTTATTTCTTAGATTTTTCTTATCAAAGTAAAGTAGGCAAAAAAAGGCAAGTGTCATTGGTACATAAACCCTAAATGGATGATAGAAAAAATACGACACAAAAAATAGCACTATTGATATGGCCATAAGTCGTACCTTTCTTTTACTTTGGTATGCCAAAAGCAAAACAACTCCTGTTGCAAAAATTGTCGACCCCATCAATCCCTCAACAGTCGTCCTTGAGAGAACTACATGCCATGGCATAATGGCAATTGCAACTGCCGATAATAATGCAATTATGTTATTTTTAAAGGCAAACTTTGACAAAAAATACACAGGGAACACAGCTAGTGCGCCAAGCAACGCACCAAAAAATCTTACTCCCAATCCATTAGGGCCAAATAAGGCAACTCCAAGTCCTGACAGATAAAATGGCAACACAATGTAGTAGTCACCAAATTTATTGAAGTACAAAAGAGGCAATTTATTGCCATACACATCTACACCATTCTCTAATATAAAACGACCTACATAACCACTTAATATTTCATCCTCGTGTAAATTAAAAGGGAGTATGTGAAGTTTATATATTCTGATAAAAAGGGCAACCAAAAAAATAGAGACCAAAATCAGAATATGTTTTTGTAAAAAGAGTTTCTTCATTTTTCTATTTTCTTAGTTTCAAAATAATAGACTTTCCAATCAGTCTCTCCTACTCTCCAAGACTTAAGTGGCATCACATCTCTTATTCTATCTAATTCATATGCAGGATCCTTCTTAATTTTCCCAATACTTGCGGTTGAAACTATAAAGATACACTCATATGTATTGTATTCTTCTTGTGAGAAGAGCCAAACGTCATCTCTTGCAATAAGCAAATCACGATATACCTTCCCAACTGCATCTCCGCTTTTACTCGCTGGCACAAAGACATTGCATTTTTTATCTTTTGGCAAATTATTCTTTATGATTTGATACACCTGCATCTTGCGATGAATATTTGTCATCCATGTATCTTTCTTAATTTCTCCAATCGATGCGCTGATACCTAAAAACACGATCATTGTAAGAATCCCTATCCGGAGCATGTTAAGAATCTTTGCCTTATCAGGGATTGACAAAAATATAATAAGCGGAATAACAGCTCCCAAATAATAATAGTCAAAGACTGATCCGCTAATTAATGTCAATCCAATGATTTGAAAAGCTATTGGGATAAGTAATATCTTTTTAAAAAGAGATATGGTTTTATCTCTTAGAACAAGAATGCCATACACAAAAATAGCCACAACGATCAAGATTGCAGCTACCTTATTATGCACAAAGTACATAATTAGCTCAATTGGGAATTGTACTAACTTAAGAGGAATTGAAGCTAAGTTAAAGGCGCCATTATGTGGTGCAAGAGGACTAAAGATAAGGGCCCGTGTTATAAAAAGGCCAGGAGGATGTAGAATATCAAAAATTAATAATGGGGCAATGGCACTTATTGAACCAACGACATACCATATAAATTCCTTGATCCTTTTTTGTTTTAGAAGATAAATAAGCATCGCGAATCCAAATCCTACTGCGCTAAAAAACGCATACCAATGATTATGAAGCGTGAGCGTTAATAAAAATCCAACAATACCCCAAGCCCAAAACTTCATTTTTTTATTGTCAGCTATAAGGAATATTAGTATTCCCAGACTCTGCCAAAAGGGAATAAAATGAGGATTCCAGGCCCATCTACTTGTTTGAACCAATGGAAATAAGCATGTTAAAAACAATACGCCGATAAAATACTTCCATCGATAAAATCGCATTAATATGTATGCAAGCAATAATACAGTTAGGCATCCATACACAGCGGTCGCATAAACTGGTCCCATGGGATGAAAGTTAGTCAAGGCTGCACCAGGCATAACCATATAGTAAGTAAGCGAACTTTGGAAAAAAGTTTTATTCGCATTCATTGGCCCAATCAAAGTAATGGGATTTCTATGGTACATCTGTGACATTCTCACCAGATCGTCTGATTCGTCCCATATAAATCGCGCTGAGGTATAAAGAAGTACAAATCGACTCATTATAAGAACACATACTGAAATAAGAGTCGCTGCTAATAAAACATGTTTGTTTCGAGTAAGTTTCATATAAAAGTCGTATGTTATAAAAAAGAAAAATTAGAGGTCGTTTACTCCAGTAAGTCTATATATATCTGCTTCCCGATTGCTAAAAATCCTTACAATTTTGATATTGGTAAGTCTCGTGTTAGCAGATTGTATCATGGTGGCGTACTTTTTTTTGTATGGATTAGCAATGTAGAGGTATGTAATATCTTTCTCAATTAGCTTGAGAATACTTTGACTTCTAACTTCCTCCTCTCTTTTTAAATAATCAACCCCAGTAATTCTCAGCACATGAGTATCGGCAAAATATACTTGCTTCTTTCCAAAAGCAGCTACATAAGCTGTATCGTCATAGGCATATAAAGGATATGGTGCTTTAAATCCATTTTTTACTGACGCTTCGTACGGAACTGTCCAAACGACACCTGCTGTTTGTTTTGATAAAAACTTTAGTGCTTCACGCTCTGTATTTGATATGTATGACGCAGGACCTGATGTAAAAGTCTTTATAACATCAATCGTATTGGGTATTGTCAGGATGAGCACAACCACTGCAATAGTGATAGAATTTTTATTGATTAGACTTAAAGATTTAGCTGCAAAGAAACTTGATAAAAAGAATCCATAATATATAAATTGGATTGTATTCCACCATTCTCCCTTCTGAACAAATAATATTGGCAACATAATTGATGCCCCTATTGCAAGCAACATCGATACTTCAAGTGCGCTGAGTTTTTTCTTAATCATTGAATAAGCGATATACCACAGTCCGACTAATCTCGTTCCAAAGTTAACAATGATAAACATCAAAGCGGTCGACAGCTCGATAAGCAACAACTTTAGCGAAAACTTTCCCGATGATAATAGCGAATATCGTGCATTAACCACTTTTGGCATATAAAACTGCGAAGGCTCCTCAATAATAGAGTGAACAATCGAAAAAGGTGACAGAGACAAAACTGATCCTGTCTTTGAGGACTGAATGGGATTGTAAAAAAATATAATTGAAAAACTAATGAATATCGTTAGTGTTAATGACTGAATAACAAACAATCTTACGTTTCTTGACTTTATTACCTCTATTAGATAATGCGAGACAACCAATACAAAACTAATTACTCCTCCATAAAACTTTAAACCAAACATTAACGCGACCAAAAAAGCCAGAATTACATAATTCTTCCTTGTGTCAGACTTTGGTAAAAGGAGCATGATCATAACCAAAAGAGGAAGTGATAGTGCAAATTGAATATTAACGAGCATTAATGCAGACTGCATTGCCTGAACACCTGCCGAACCCCATATGAAGTTTCCTTCTTTTAAGGTTGTTAAGTATGAGAATGACCCACCCAAGAAGATAAAAAATAACAGCCATCTTAAATATGTCTGGCCCAATCTGTTTTGCTTAACAAATACCAACAACACAGACATGAGTGATAAAAACCAAACAACAGGAAGTAATTTAAAATATGAAAATTCAGCAGGAATTGAAAAGTATGAAAAAATGTGAATAACTAAATCAAGTAAGTAATTGTATCCATTTAGCCCCTCTCCAAAAAAAATAGGAGACACAAATGGTAGAGTATTAAACGATACATTTGAAACAGCCAAGTGCCATATACCATCATGTCCATGTGCCCCCCAAAAACTTATTCCACACTGTAAATTAAAACACCAATTTGAACCACTTGGAAATGTAATAAGTGCATGAATGACTGCTGATATGAAAATTATGAACAACGTATATCTATTTAATAAAAGCTTCTTCATGTTAATAGAATTGTGAAACTACTATCCAAAACTTTTTTTCAACTACGCTCGAGTGTCTTCCTTTCAAGTCGTAATATGCATTAGCTTTCATCATGTCTCCAACAGGTTTTAAGAAAATTATTGTTAAAGTGCCATCTTGAATAAATACCAACTCATTTGAGTTTTTTAAAATGTATTGACGACTCTCGTCTCGATCTTGTTTTTCCAAATAACTTAACGCTTTATCACTCGTCAATCCTTCAAATGACTTTGAATGAGTCGACTTTGACGTGAGAAATGAAAATAAATCTCTAGGCATTTCTATAGGCAGAGAGTTAAATATTGATTGAGCATCAAAGTTCTTGTACCCAGCTTCTTTAAACTCTATTGAGTGGGGATAGTATCGCTCCCTAAATATCCAGAATGTTTGAACGTTGATTGCGTTGTCTTTCTCAACGAGTTTCACAAAACGATCCTGAAGAATTCTTTTATGAAAAGGGTTAAGCAAAGCACTCGAGTGTGGTTGTAAATAAAGAGATACGATGACAATAAAAAAAGTAAATAATAAAAATTGGAAGGCCTTAATCATATATAATGCATGTATGCTTTTTAAGTGGACCAAATTTGACACTCTCTCTGTGTCGTTTATTGTCATTATAGCACTCCTCCTTATACTTCCCATGTTTTTATCGCAAGGACAACTGCAAACTTTTGATGGGCCAGTCCACCTAAATAATATCGCAATGTTTTACAGGGGACTGCTAGACGGTGATTTTCCCGTACAATGGGCTGATGGGTTTGCTAACTATGGCCACCCAGCCCCCATCTTTATCCAACAAACAACTTCATACCTAGGAGCATTTCTAACATTTATCACAAAGAATGTTTTACTTTCCTACACCCTCGTTCACTATATTGGCGCAGTACTATCAACATTGTTTCTCTATATATTCTTAAGAGTATATACACGCCCTCAATCTGCACTTATCGCGGTAACTTTATTTAATTTTGCACCCTATCGAATAATTAATATTTATACCCGAGGAGCAGTACCTGAATTTTTCGCAAGTGTTTTTGTGCCCCTATTGCTTATTGGGTGCTATCTATG
>CAYNEP010000015.1:0-2280 GCA_964396255.1 uncultured Gammaproteobacteria bacterium
ATCCATTTCGTCAGGGTATAGAGTGGCGGAGGGAACTATATTCTCCTTTGTATATTCTCGAAAAAATTCCCCTGTAGACTTATACTTGAATCCTTCTGGAGCAAGTGTATTTGCTAGATTATGCATAAGTGTTGTTGATCCGACACATATGCCTCCCGAGAGCGCAATGTTTTTATAGAGAGGTTTTGACATTAGAAGAAGGGAGTTTTTGTGGCAACCTTTATTAGGTCTGAAATTGTGACTATTAAGATAATGCTCAACAGAATTGCAAAGCCTGTCATATTGAGACGTCGCTCTATAGTTGGATTAATTTTTCGTTTTGTAACCCCCTCATAGATAATCATCATGAGTCGACCTCCATCAAGTGCCGGGAATGGGAATATGTTAATGACTGCCAGATTAAGCGAGAGTATTGCAATAAGTTGCAAGAGTGAGTCAACTCCTGATCGAGCAGCCTCCCGAGTTAAAACGGCTATACCAATCGGACCAGTTACATCAGTTTTGGGTTTCTGGAGTGTTATGAATTTGCCAAAAGTACTGACAAGCTCATATGCGACTGTTTTTGTAATACGTGCGGCGTGATACAATCCATAAAATGGAGCCTGAGCAAGACTGTATTTTTTGATTTCGTATGGTTTTAGGACAATTCCCAGAGGTCCTTGATTTTTTGGAGGATTTTTCCTTGGTGTAAGGAAGAGCGTTTTATTAACAGCTCCTCGTTTAACGTTGATAGTCACTTCTTGACCTGCAAATTTTGAGGTAAGTGTAATAAGCTCCTCATTTGAGTTAAGATCTTCTTTGACAGAACCCTTCTCAAGCCCAACGATAATATCATTCTCTTTAAGACCAGCCCTTGATGCAGGCGAATTTTTTTCAATCTTGTCAACAATAACTGAAGTTGAAGGAACAGGAACGCCTTTTGTAAACAAATATGAGATGATGAGCCATCCTAATAAAAAATTGCATGTAACACCGGCAACAATCACGGCTGCTTTTACAAGCGGTCGCTTGCTGTAAAAAGTTCTGTTTTGCATTCCTGATGGAATATTCTTTTTCTCAGCCTCTTCCTCCCCTAAAACTTTTACAAATCCACCTATGGGAAGTAAATTCAGACTATAGAGTGTTTCCCCGATCTTAAATCCCAAGATTCTAGGAGGTAGACCTAGTCCAAATTCTTCCACAAAAATACCATTTTTCTTAGCTACGATAAAATGTCCAAATTCGTGGATTAGGATTAAAAAGCTTAAAATGAGGACAAACAGGAGTATTGTCATAGCGCTAGACAGTCATTAAATCTGCTTGTTTTCTAACTTTGATCGATTCGATCGATTCGCCAAGGTCCTTTGTTGTTTTGTCAATTACCTCAAATGCTTTTGTTTTTTCATCTTCTGAGATGAGTTTTTGATCAAACAATGACCGAATCCGCTTTCGAGCGTCATCTCGTGCTGCGCGTAGATCATCTTTAAATTCCTCAACCTTTCCCGATACTACCTTAACCATTTGAGTTCTCTGATCCTCTGTTAAGGGAGGAAATGAAACTCGAATGAGTGTTCCTTGGGTAAGAGGGGTGATGTTTAGGTTAGATGCTAATATTGCAGTTTCAATGTCACGTATAACAGATTGGTCAAAGGGAGATATGACGAGTGATTGTGGTGGTTCGGACGTAATTGATGCAAGCTCTTTTAATCGAAGCTTTGCTGTTCCGCCATAAGCATTAACAATAAGATCCTCAACGAGTCCTGGATTTGGTTTACCAGTTCTGATCGAGAGTAGTTCTTCCTTCAGCCGATCAATGATAATACTCCCTTTTGAAGAAAGTTCTTGCAGAATTGAGTCTTGGTCCATATAACCTCCAAGTATACAGGGTGATATACGCCTTCACAAGCAATTAAAGAGTGTATCGGTCAAATCGTGCAATTGAGATCTTTTCTCCCAATTTAAATATAAATTGCTTGATGTAATCCTCAATTGTTGTTGATGGGTCCTTGATAAAGTCAGACTTCATAAGGGAGTCTGCATCATCTGGTTCAATTGAGGCGACTTGCATCGCAATGTCATTCCCAAGTTGTTGAAATTCTTCATTTTTACCAACAAAATCGGTCTCACACATAAGCACAACGACTGCAGCAATCTTTCTATTGTGATGAACGTATGTGAAAATACCTCCCTCGGTCGCTTCTCTATCTGACTTTTTTTCTGCAAAGCTTACTCCCCACTCTTTCAAAAGTGATTTTGCCTTATCTAAATCATTATTTGCCTCTTGAAGGGCTTTTAAGCATT
>CAYNEP010000015.1:2290-12231 GCA_964396255.1 uncultured Gammaproteobacteria bacterium
CGATGGCCAAGTAAACTTTTTAGCCCCTTCCAATTTTAAGCATTGACTGTATGACAATCCTGTTTGAGCTCGTAGTGTTTTAAGTAATTCTGTTTGTGACATATTATTTTTCATTTTTTAAACTTTCAACTTTCTTTGCTTTTGCAGCTTCTTTTTCCGCAACTTTGGCTTCTTTTTTAGCTGTTGCAATACCTTCGGCTTTATATTGAGCAAGTCCAAGTAAATATGCCTCGGCAATTTTCTCGACAATAAACTGCACTGACAATAATGCATCATCGTTGCCGACAATTGGGTAGTCAACGAGTGCAGGATCCGAATTGGTGTCAACGAGTGCAATTGTTGCAACACCCATTTTGGTTGCCTCATTAACTGCATTTTTTTCTTTCTTAATATCGATTATAAAAAGTGCATCTGGTGACTTCTTAAAATCAACAACGCCTTCATAAATTGCTGCAATTCGGTTCATTTTTTTTTCTAACGATGTTCGTTCGTGTTTGACATATTTTGTCCATTCTCCATTCTCTTTTTCCTCTTTTAAGGTGTTATACATGGCAACATTCTTATATACCTCGTCATAATTAGTCAGAAATCCTCCTACCCATTTATTTGTAATAAAAGTAAATCCATGTTTGCGACATGCTTCTTGCACAATATCACGTGCGCCTTTTTTGGTAGCGACAAAGGTAAGGATTTTGCCTTCTTTCCCAAGTTGGGTAACAAACTCACGAGCAGCATCAAGCTGTGGTGCTGTTTGAAAAAGATCAATAATTGACACTCCAGACTCGATTTTAAAAATGTATCGCTTGGAGGCGGGGTTAATCTTTTGTTTGCGGTGTCCTAAATGGACGCCGTGTTTCAAAAGTTCTTCAGGGGTTGTTGTTTGCATATATGTGTTGTCCTTAATACTGTGTCTAGCATACCTCGCGTCTTATGCGGGCAGGATGCAACGTGCCAGACAGTAAAACTAAATAATAATAGGAGTAGTATACTGCATAACTGTCGGCAAAACAATCATTCGTTTAAGTTGAGCGATCGAAGATATTCCTTAAATTGACCATTCATTTCAGGGTGTTGCAAAGCAAGTTCAATGACTGTCTTTAAGTAGTCGAGTTTATTACCCGTGTCGTAGTACCTCCCATTCTCTATCGCAACTGCATAGATTGGAACTCCAGAATCACGCAAGATATTTATTGCGTCTACAAGCCAAATTTCATTACTCTTCCCAGGTTTAACTGCACGAAGAGCATCAAATATCTCAGGCGGTAGTATGTATGCGCCAATAATACCCAAGTCTGAAGGGGCGCTGTCTGGGTCTGGCTTTTCAACAATTGCCTTAACTTTATAGACATTGTTTTCAACAGGCTCAATATCTGCAATACCATATCTTTTAAGGTCCTTCTTCTCCTCAATTCTAAATCCAGATAATACAACTCCACCAGTTTTCTCATAGACACGTATCATTTGTGCAAGGCGAGGAGGATTGGCATAAATAAATTCATCACCCCATACAACAGCAAAAGGTTCATTATTTATCGCAGGCTCAGCACATAAAACTGGGGTACCATTTCCATATGGACCTTTTTGGCGAACATAGATAAAGTTAGCCAAGTTTGCAATCTCCTGAATTTCCTTAATGAGATCTTCTTTGCCTCCTGATATGAGATTATTAAGTAAATCCTGGTTTGGGCTGTCGAAATGATCTTCAATAGCTCGCTTATTGGCACCAGTTACAATGATGACATCCTCAACTCCTGACTCGACAACTTCCTCAACGACATACTGAATAACTGGTTTATCAACAACAGGTAACATCTCCTTTGGCATCGCCTTTGTTTGGGGTAGGAATCGTGTCCCAAAACCTGCTGCGGGAATAACGGCTTTTTTTATTAAGTTACCCATAAGAGTTATTGTGAGAAGGCTACTGAGACAGTACCAGCGTCCATTGTATCGTTCAAGCGACAGTTGATCTGAGTGGTGCCTACAATTGTTGATGAGAGCGTAGTTTTAGCCATACCAGATTGATCTGTAGTTTCGCAATTTGGCGTTGTCGTTCCAGTTCCTGAGGTTATTGTAAAACAACACTGCGCACCTGATACTCCGTGCGTTTCCTGGTCTCGTGCTACGCAGGTAACTGTTGTTGATTCTCCAATTTTTGCTGACAAGCTTGATGCAAGGCAGAGCGACTTTGTTGGATCAACAATTCTTTTAGATGCTCTAACATCCCGACTGTCTCTTGAAAGGAGCAGCGATCCAGTAAATGACGCAAATATGAGCAGGAAGACAAATATAAGAAATACAAGTTTTTTATCCATGAATTTTCGATTTTATAGTATCACGAATATAATAGAGTTGTCAAATGAAATCTTATAAAGTTATAGTTGTTAGGCCTTCAATTTTGTTCTCAAGAAGTCGAGTTGAAATCTTTTCCCTAATCTCACTATCAATTATTCGTTTTAAGTCTCTTGCCCCAAATTGTGGGTTATAGTGAGTTTTGATAAGTGTTGATAGCGTTTGAGGTGTGACCTCGATATGGATATTGTGAGATGAAAATATCTCTTTATCAAGAGTGTTAATTAGATTTTGAGCTATTTTCTCGACCGATGTGTTGGAGAGCGGTTGGAACACAACAACTCCATCAAAGCGATTCAAGAATTCAGGCGTATAAGTGTTTTTAGCTATAAGCTCGTTTATAAGCATGTCAGACGATACTGCCTGTCCGGTTGATAGCTGCTGGAATATAAAATCGCTTGCAGCATTTGAAGTTGCAATAATAATTAAATTCTTACAATCAACCCTCTCCCCTGCCCCATCAGTGAAATACCCCTCATCAAGTACCGAGAGGAAGATATTAAGCAAGTCATGATTGGCTTTTTCAATCTCATCTAGTAATAGAACTCCATATGGTTGCGAGCGAATATTTTGTGTTAGTAGTCCTGGGTTTTGCTGATCGCCAAGTAGTTTTGCTATATCTTGACTTGTCTGGTAGTTTGCCATGTCAAGTCTAATAAGTGCTTTCTCACTTTGAAAGAAAATTCCACATAAAGCCTTTGCAGATTCGGTCTTACCAACTCCTGTTGGCCCAAGAAACAAGAACGACGAAAGAGGTTTTTTAAGTCTGGATCCTGCTATGAATGCATTCTTCAATGACGATGATAGAGCTTTGATTGCAAGTGGCTGATCAATTATCTTTTTCTGCAGTTCCTCCTCTAGCGTCAAGAGGGTATTTTTGAGAGTGTCTGTTACTCGAGTTGGTACGTGCAATTTAGTTTCAAGAAATTTGTCGATTGCATCAGGTGTTACCGACTTTGAAATTTTATCAATAGAGAGTGCTGACGCTGTGTCGTCGAGTGTTTGTATTGCAGATTCTGGAAGAGGGAGGGCGCTTATAAATTGTTGAGACTTCACAACACTCTCGACAATCGACTCATACGGGATAATAAGATGGTATTTTTGTTCTAGGTGAATTGAGAGATCAAGGAGAATCGCAATGCTTTGATCTGCAGACACCTCGACTATATCTATTTTTGTAAAGACTTCATGAATTTTAGTATTAGTGTAGATGTATTTTTGATAATTAGCAGGAGTTGATGTGCCAATAATGTTTACACGGTCTGAATCAGAATACTTTGTCAAAATATCGGAACAGTCTATGTGATTCTCAAGTGATGACACATAATTGTGCAGATCGTGTATAACTAGGATGATGTTTCCGGCTTCTTCCGCCTCTGCAAATATTTGTTTTAATATGTCAAGTCTTACAACTGTATCTGTTGATCCTGAAAGAATTTTTTGCAGGTCGATTGTAAGAACACGCTTATATGCAAGTAATGGGTGTGTTTTGCCGTAGTAAATATTTTGTGCAAAGAACTGTATGATCGTCTCTCTTCCAACACCCTCTGCCCCAACAAGTAGTAAATTTGCGTGGGTTGACTTGAGTAGAGTATGTTCCATTAAAGAAAGTTCATCTGTTCTTCCAATCAAGTGAATATCATGAGAATTTGGAACTTCAGGTTGGCAATATGCATCCATTGTTGGTGTGTATCCTGCCGTCCAGTCGCGTGCAAGAGGTGGGATGCTAAATAAGGTGTCTCGGCTATACCATGGGATCTTAGTCTTTTTTGGTTTCACAACGTTGTTATACCAATCCTCAACTGCTTTTCTGTTTTTCTCTTCAAGCATATGATCTGCAACGAATGAATCTTTGAGTTGTTTTTCATCTTCGTCCTGTTTGTGATTAGTATTGCCCAAAGCAATAAACGCACTTATAGGTAGGCTCAAAAGAAACAAAGTAAATGCAATTGGGAGTATGAGAACAAATAGTACTTGAGTGACGAGGTAACTTAATAAAACCATCGACCTAACTGATGCTCCAACTAATTGAGAAGTCCAGTTAAACGTTAGTCTGTTAAATGCTCCCTCGAGTCCACCACCTGGCTTTTTCTCAGTTAAGTTCTTCCAAGGGGAAAAGAAAGTCTTGAGTAGGTGTTTGACAGAAAAGAAATGAGGTAAGAATAAAAATAGATTAACGACAGCCTCAACAAAGTTATTCAATTTTTCTTCAGTGTGGGCAGTGAATGATGAGAACTGGGACATGATATCATATTAAAGAATTTGGTTAAGAAAGACAATGAGAGGTGGATTAATCCTTCTCAAGGATGATGTAATCATATTCAATGTCGTTTTGTTTGTTTGATTGGTGATCAATCACTTTTGAAAACTGCAAATATTCTGGGAAAAAGGTATCGCAGTCATAGTCTTTTTTTATAATTGTTAGATATACTCTGTCAGTTATAGCAATTGTTTCATTAAATATTTGTGCTCCGCCTAGGATAAAGATCTCTTTATCATCAAGTATTTTTGATTCTTGTAATGCGTCCTCTATTGAGTGAACTATTGTAATATCTTCATGCGGATCCCACATCGCATCTCTTGTGATGACGATATTTGGACGACCAGACAGGGGTCGAAATTTATCTGGAATCGATTCGTACGTTTTTCGTCCCATGATAACTGGATGTGGTGTGGTTATCTCTTTTAGTCTTAACTGTTCTCCTTTAATAAACCATGGAATAGTTCCATTTTTTCCAATTCCCCGCTTTTGGTCAATTGCAACAATGGCGCTTACTTTAGTCATTTAATTGAATTATATTGCATTGCCTTAAAAATAGCCTTCTGAACATTAGGAAGCAACGTGTAATTTGAAAGTTTGTTTATGGGAATCCAAACTGGCTTTGTCTCATCACTTGGGTGTAATTCTCCTTCAAAATGAGAGCAGATAAAAACTGTATATGAATATGTATTTATGTTGCCATGATTGTCGGGAATACTTGCTGAATATTTATTATCAGGAAAGGACCTAATGTACTCAGCTCGTGTTGTTAACCCTGTCTCTTCGTTAAATTCTCTAACAACAGCATCAATCCCCGTCTCCCCAGGTTCAATTTTCCCAGCAGGAAGTCCATATGTTCCACTCACATGATGGGCAGCTCTTTTATGTTGGATAAGAAGTACTCTGTTTCCACTAAAGACAATAAGACCTACCGTATTGATAGTATTTTTCAAAGGCATCGTACGTTATGTTTTCTTCTTCTGGTACAAACCGCCAGCTACTGTAAGCTCTCCCTTGATTGGAGGATGAGGGTCATAGCCAACGAGTGTAACTTTTTCAGGTGTGAAGTCATCTATCTCTTTTATTGAGGGATCAAGTTCGATTGTTGGGAAAGGTTTTGGTTCCCGACTCAATTGTTCTTTAACTTGCTCTACATGATTTTCATAAATATGTGCATCTCCAAACGTGTGTACAAACTCACCGGGTTCGTATCCAATAATCTTTGCCAAGATAATAGTAAGAAGCGCATAGCTTGCAATGTTAAATGGAACACCTAAGAACAAATCAGCGCTGCGTTGGTAAAGTTGCAGGTGAAGTTTTCCGCCTTTCACACTTACCTGATACATATTGTGACAAATGGGAAATCTAGAGGCATCTTCATGGGTTGCCATTGTGTAGAGATATTCGGGATTCCAAGAGTTGACGAGTGCATTATGGGCGTAGGGGTCTTCACGAAGCTCATTAATTACCCATTGCAATTGATCTATTGTTCTTCCAGATCGGGTTGGCCATGATCTCCAAAGTTCGCCATATACTTTTGGCAAGCTTCCCCACTTATTGGCAAATTCTGAGTCGTTGGTGACTTTCTCGATAAATTCATTTTTTGTTATTTCAGTTCCCTTATTTTTTTCAACAAATATTTTGTATGGATAGTCGTCCCAGATATGGACTTTGTTATCAACAAGATATTTAATATTATTTTGGCCTGACGCAAACCAATACAGCTCTTGGAGTACGCCCTTCCAGTAGACTCTTTTTGTTGTGAGTATTGGGAATCCTTGTGATAAATCAAATCGAATCTGACGCCCAAATACACTTATTGATTTAACGCCAGTTCCGCGGTCGACATTTTCAATTCCGTTTTCAAGCGTTTCTTTAAGTAGGTCAAGGTATTGATATTCTGGATGTTTGAGCGTCATACTTGTTTCTCTCTCTTGTCTGTTGTAACGCGTCCGCCCTGCCACTGCCCTCTATATTGCTCTCCCCCGCCATCAACGTAAAAAAACTGAATATGAGCAAATCGACATCCCAGCTCCATAGTGACAGGAACTGGGCCTGCATTAAAGCATGAAAATGTTAGTTTGCCATTATAGCCTGGAGCTACTGCTCCTGTCCTTAAGAAAAGTCCTGATCTAAAGGTTGTTGTTCGTGGTTTGACTGCCGCTGAAATTGATAGAGGCAGGTTCACTTCCTCGATAGTTGATAGAAGATAAAACTCACCAGGTTGTATAGTAATTTGTGAGAGCGTATCGGGTGAATATGTCGCAACAGTTTCAATGTCTGGCGTTTCTCGTTCCGTGATTCCCAAAAAAGCTGTGCCTCCGGTTATCTTATGGACCTCACCAAGTCTGATGTCAAATCCAGCACCTTCCGGATTCTCAAGCTCACGTGCATCAAGATTTGAAACAAGATTGTCAGACTTAACAAGTTCGAGAAGTTTTTTAGGTCCTATCATAGATTATTCAAATGTGATCATAGCAGACTTCATTGTAAAATGTCTAGGGCAATTGTATAATCAGAGCTGTATTTTGGGTGTGTGGCTCAGTGGTAGAGCGCGTTCCTGATAAGAACGAGGTCCCAGGTTCGATCCCTGGCACACCCACATTGTTTCTTAACTCGTGAGCTCATTCAGTCGTGCTCTTGCTAATGCAAATCGTTGCCTACCTGCTTCATTTAGTCCGAATCGATCACAAACAGCGTCAGCTGAAATGGTAATAATACCTCTTTCTCTTAATGCATCCCATTTGCTAATTGTTACATTCTCTCCATATTGCGTTCTTGCGATTCTCCATGCGGCAACAATTTCCTCATCTGTAATTCTAGTTACTTCTTCACCCAGTCCTCGCTTGCTCCCCGAAACATCTAGGAGTCGTTTTTTCTTGCTATTGTGAAGAGTAAGAATTTGATTTACACGTCTTAGATCAGCGATATTTGAGATCCGAACTTGAATCATAACACCATCTCTATGGTCAGTATGTTTTACATGTGGATTATAGATACCTATTGACTTTAGGAGTGATGCAATAAAGACTGCTGTGTCTTGATCTTCAAAGTTAATGCTCATCCTGTTATTGACGATAGATGACCGTCCATCAATGAGTCCAGATAGAAATGCCTTCGTATACTCCTGATCAGCAAATATCCAACCATGTTTAGTCTGTAATGTTTTTAACCAGTGGAATCGTCTCAAATCGCCAATAGCTAACGCGAGTACTGAGTTGGTACTATATGCCTCATGAGTTTTTTCATCAAATACAAGGTTTAATTTACCAACAGATTGGGCTACTTCCATAAAGAAAGTGCGGGCATCTGGATCTTTAATAACGACTGAGAAGGTGTGATTTTTTGCATTAATGGTGCCTGAAACTGATAAGTATCCAAGAAAGTATGCAGTTTGATCCGAGGGAATAAATCGCTCAAGCGCCCTAATCTCTTGAATACGTGCTCTTGCTTCAAGTAGATTACGACTTTGTAAGGCTTTACGAACTGCTGTATACGAAAGTCCAAATGCAATCGCTAGCTCATTTGTTGTTGAGAGCTTACTCACTAAACCATGTTCAAAGTCTTGCAGTTCCTGCTCAGCATGGACAACGAGCCGATCTTGGCGCATCAAAAAGAGTTTTCGTCGTTTTGATACAATGCCGTATTCACGAAGAGTTCGCGCTGATGTCACGGGTGAAGCATCATTTCGCAATGCTAGTTCATGGTTTTCAGAGAAGTTGTTTCGATACCCATTTGCATATTGCACTGTCTCATCTAGTGCATCAAAGTAGACTGATCGTTTTTTACTTGACATACCTTGCCCCCAGAAATCATCTATGGGTTTAGTATCGTTGGAATACAATCCTACCTTCATTGAAGGTTTTTTACTAAGACGAGTACGGGATAATATAAAACCACGATAGGATCTTAACTCCGCTACCCTGGTTGGATCAATATCTGCCTCTCGCTCTTCATCATCGCTTCTAAGACCAAATCCTGATGTTAAATAATGAAAATATCCTATAGGGTCTTCAAAATATTGGTCAGACCCTGCGGGCAATTGTGTAACATCTTCAATTAGTTGGTCAATTCTCAACTTGACTTCTTCATTGGGAAGATCGTAAAAACTCCCAAGAGAACTTAACTTTACACCCATTCTCCACAAAGCGAACATTCCCAATGAGTCCAGTAGCTCACCCTGGCATTTGGGGAAACGATCTAATGTAAATTGAGATGATAAAATCATGACACCTACTGTTTCTCGTGCCTTGCGCACACCACCCGATGCTATTGCAAGGTCTGGGAAAACCTCAGAATAAAAAGAGAGCCATTGTTGATTGCTTATTCTTTCAAAGTTTGGATGTTGTATCTCTAGTCTAGACATGGTTTGGGAAAATCTTATAAGTCATATAGTGAATTGTTATTATAGCTACTATTTCAAACTATAATAATATTATAGGATATCATATTGTGATTAGTTTTAGAATCACTTGATAGGTAGGAATGTCTATTTAGAACTTTGAGTTTTTAGCGGATGAATCCTCCAGTGAATTAAATGTGCTCAATGACATAACAATACCTAGGGCAATATTTGCATTTGATGGGATAATGTATGGGCTTTCCAGATAATCGGCGATTGTAACGATATTGAGAAATCCAACATCCATTCCCCATGTAAAGCGATTAGGCAAGTCCGTAAAAACATTGTCACGCTCAATAAAAGTAAATTGTGAAATGTAATCGATTTTTTTTTGGAGATCAGATGCTCTTATCTTATAGGGATGAGTTTTAGAACTTATGTTTTTTGTCGTTGGAACTTTAATCGTTTTGATTACGTCAATAATCATTGATGATCCATATATAAGGGGCACATTCTTTGGAAGTTTTAACTCATTTAAATGAGACATAATAAATTGTTTCGAATTGTCTAAGTCATTTTTTGTTGTTTTGTATAAATCCCAATCTTTTAAATGAGGTGCGAATCGTTCCTGAAGGGATATCGTGCCTGTTGGGATAGAATCTATACTATCAATTCCATTCTTTGAGCCAATAATTATCTGTACGCTCCCACCACCAACATCAACAATGGCATAGGTTTGGTTTGAGTCTTCAAAAGAATCAATCACTGCGTGAAAAAATAGTTCAGCTTCAGCTTGCTCTGATAATATTTCGATTGTGAATCCGGTCGAGTCTTTAATAAGCTTTTTAATCCCATCTGGATCTGCAAGTTTTCGAGCAACATGTGTTGAGACTACTTTTTCATGCGTGACGCCGTTGGCTTTAAAATAATCATTTAAACGTTTGAGTTCATTAAGTGTTTGCTTAAGGTATTCTGGTTGAGGGACTCCTT
>CAYNEP010000016.1:0-11515 GCA_964396255.1 uncultured Gammaproteobacteria bacterium
CATAAATTCATCAACACTAGGCATGATGCTCTTTAAACGCATTAGGTATTTCCCCGTTGAGTCTCTATATGCAGCGCCAACCATACATCCAGTTACAATCACCTTAAGATGCACCCTGGTGTTTTTTAGTTTTTTTAAATTCTCAACCAGGCCATATAATCTATTTTCTGCAGTTTGACGAACCATGCATGTGTTAATAACAACATAGTCTGCAGTCTTATATGATCCTGCAGGAGTCATGCCGCGAGACTCAAGTGTTGTTTTGATACGCTCAGAGTCCGCTGCGTTTTGCTGGCATCCAAATGTTTTAACAAAATATTTCATAGAGGTATTATATCAACCCCTATCTTACTGGATAAGTTTTTGGATGATGGGCACAATGCGAGATGGGGATGCTTTACTACCGAGTCTGTTTATGATGACTCCTATGCATTGTTTGGGATCAAAAGAGTCGGTTTCTTTTAAAGATGTTATGAGTAGTTTAATCTCATGTTCAAGCTCTTCGTCTCCTAATTCTTGAGGAAGGTACTTTTGATAAATCTGTATTTGGTCATGATATTGCTTTGCTAGCGACTCTCTATTATTAGATGTAAAGAGCTGGGCAGATTCAGTCAGTTGTTTAACTTGTTTTTTAATACACGTCAAAACATCAGCATCCTGAGGGGTATTTTTAAAATCACCGGTTAGATACTTTACCTGAGAGATTAAATACCTTAGCGCCTCAACACGCACGTTATCACGCGAGACGAGTGCTTTTTGTAGATCATCTTGAAGTTGTTGATAGAGCATATTAACTTGTAATATTGTATCAAAGATTGAGTATAATGAGACATTAATCAAATATATGCATAGATATAAAGCCTCAGATGTTATAGACGAGATTATCACAAGTATTGAGCTCTGTCAGGTAACTAAATCCCAAATGGTAACCGATATCCAGAGAATGGGATTCAAAATTAAGCCAATATCGGGTGATATTGCGGTTTTTGAAAAAATAAGACGGCATTTTCTAAAACCTCTATGGAAAATGGGAAGAGTTGATGAGATTGTCCAAAAGTATATTTATCAACTCACGGAGGATGAAAAGGATATTTTGTTTGACTTTCTGGAAGAGTTTGAATATAAAACACAGGTGGACTTTAACCATCAACTAGTCAAGAAAAGCAAGTCTACAGCATTCTCAAATAACCCTCTAAAACTAGAGGTCTTTAAAGACGACGGAACAGTCGCTAAAGTCATTAACTAATTACGCATAAATACGATGTCATTACCTGTCGTTATTGATTTGGAAACCAAACACACATTCCGTGAGTTTTCTGACCCACGACAACTTGGAATAACGGTTGTTGGTGCATACGATTATGCAACTGACACCAGCCATACGTTTTTAGAAGATGAGCTTGGTAAGCTTTATGCCTTGCTTGAGCGTGCTTCTTATATTGTTGGGTTTAATATTGTTGGGTTTGATTTGCCAGTTCTTTCAGCATATTACCCAGGAGACATAAATCAGTTTAAAACGTTTGATTTATTGGATGATATCCGACGCGCTCTGGGACGAAGGCTTAGTCTTGACATGTTGTTAAAAGCAACACTTAATACACAGAAAACAGGTCATGGATTACAGGCTGTTGAGTTTTACAAAGAAGGTAAAATGGAGGAACTAAAATCATACTGCTTACACGACGTACTATTCACACGAGATTTGTTTGAGTATGGGGCGAAGCATGGAAATGTATATTATCTAGACGGGATGACAAAAACCCCAATTAAAGTTTCTTGGAGCACATATAAACAACCACTTGAGGGGTCTAATGACATTAGTCTTACTCTGCCGTTTTAAACTCTCTTGCCAAAAATAACACGTTCTAAGCTATACTTATACCCATCATGGTACAAAAGCGTAAGCTTCAACTTATTCTACAAGCTGCCCGGCCAAACCAATGGATAAAGAACTTTATTATCTACACGTCCCTTGTTTTTTCAGGGAAATTATTTGATCCTGTTTTATTTGGGAAAACTTTTATTGGATTTGTGATCTTCTCAGTTCTCTCATCAACATCGTACTTACTTAACGATATCATCGACTACCCCTATGATCAGAAACATCCTAGTAAAAAAAAGCGGCCCATAGCGGCTGGGGAACTGAGCGTTCAGGATGCGAGTTTTGTTGTATTTCTCCTCTCGTTTGTTGCTTTACTAGCATCTCTCTTTTTCTCTACTCCATTTTTTGGAGTAGCTTTTGTTTTTTTACTACTCCATTTTTTTTACTCCTTGTATTTTAAATTTAGACCAATTCTAGATATTTTTGCTATCTCATTCTCATTTATGTTAAGGGCTTTTGCAGGACAAGTGATATCTGGATATCACATCCAGATATGGTTATTGCTAACAATATTTTTCATCTCACTTTTTATTGCAACTGTTAAAAGACACGCGGAGCTCGTTGCTCATGGAGCTGCTGCCAGAAAATCACTTTACTCATATAAAGAACATTTTCTGAATTTCTTAACCACAACATTTGCGACACTTACAATAACTACATATTCTCTTTATTCATTTCTTGAAAAGCCAATGTTTTCACAAAGTGCGTTGTCTTCACTTTTTGGCTCCCTAGTGAGCTCTTTTGAAGCACGAAAATGGTTCATGATAACAATTCCCTTAGTGGTATATGGCATATCTAGGTACGCACATTTACTTTATGAGAAAGCAGAAGGAGAGGCCCCAGAGAAGATAATTACACAAGATAAGCCTCTTATTTTAACAATCGTACTATGGATAGTTATAGTAGTTATGTTCTTATATGTTTTTTAATAAAACATTGTGGTAAATACATTTATTCTCGACACTAACCTCTTTTTTAATTTGCAGTCGGGGCTTACATGGGGAAAAAACTCAAAGGATGTTATTGACGAGTTTGTGCGCTTGGGTGGGGCGCTGGTTCATGCAAAAAAAGCGTCGTTTTATATGACTCCTGGTATTGTTGAGGAGTTTAATACGTTCTACCCCGAGCAGCCATCATTTATGAGAGAATTTCTCAATATAATGGCTATTAAGTCTCCAAATACTTCGCAGAGCGTTATTGGGGCACGTGTTGTTTGCGAGTTGGTTGAGGAGGCAAGGGCACGGGCATATAGAGGTATGAAAGTTGCCGAGGAAGAGATTGATCAAGCAGCAAAATCTATGATTGGGGCTCAGATGACTGCTGGATCTGTTGAATATCAAAAAAATCTAGGCGTGGTAGTCACAAAGTTTAGAGAACGGTATAGACACGCGACGCGATTTAATTTTTTAGATAGTGTTGTTGATTTAGAACTTATTCTACTTGCAAAAGAGCTAAATGGGGCTCTTGTGTCAGCCGATGAGGGGGTTGTCAGATGGGGTCGACTTATTGGAGTTGGTGAAATATCACCAGGTCAGCTCAGGTCTGCTTTGGAGGCTTTGCAGTAGGCTCTTCATCGGGTACTATGCTTGATAGCGCAAGTGCCATGCGATCAGAAAAGGTTCTTTGGGGCTTCTCGACAAATACTAGGTGTTCAGATAGGATATCCACAATCTTTTGTAAATTTTTTTGATCATCTATAATGAGGTATACGTGGTTAAAAAAAGGACTATTTGATTGAATTGTTATAACAAAATAATCAAATTTTTTCGTGATAAAAAAACCTGCTAGGTCTTGAAAACGGTATGCAGTTCCATGAGTCTCTATCCCAAATCGTGTTATTTTATAGTCTATATCTCCCGGGGGCGTTATTGTAAGTGCATAGTATAGAAAGACCGATGCAAAAATAGGAAGAATTAGTATCCAATCTCCAAATAATGCAACAACAACTGACAAAAGCAATGCGAGTGCAAAGTAGAATCTTAAAACGCCATTGGATTTTTGTTTGTACGCACGTGCCGGAGCTCTCCATGAGAATAGAACCTGTGGATTATCAATAGACGAAGTTGTTATGTTGGTATTTTGCTCCATACAATCTTTATTGTCCTCTATCGATTAGTTCTTGTCAATCTTAGCCTAGCAAATCATTCTGTAGTGTGAAATAACAGAAGGATACACCATATTTGTTCAACTTTTTTTGAGTATCAACTGCTTAATGTAAGACTTTACGTTCAAGGTGAAATGATGAGCTAGTTTATATATAGTTTGACCCGTTGCATTGGCACTTTTGGTGTACTACAGTGTGTTCTACCCACAAGATGTGGGATTTAAGAACTTATGAGATGCATTTTTTGTGATACATACGATACGGATGTTGTTGAGACGCGAACTTCAGAGGAGAGTAGTGTAGTTAGGAGAAGAAGAGAATGCTCGGGATGTCTAAGACGGTTTACAACATACGAAAGAGTCGAGCAATTACCAATAATGGTAATTAAGCGTGACGGGAGGCGAGAACGGTTTGATAGAAGCAAGCTTTTAAGGGGCATATTAAAGTCGACAGAGAAGACCAAGATTAGTTTGGATATAGCTGAAAATATTGTTTCACAAGTAGAGTGTGATTTAAAGCACGAGGAATCAAGCGAGATCGAGAGTCAAAAAATTGGCGCACTTGTTGCAGATAGGCTAAAGACTTTGGATAAGGTGGCTTACATTCGATTCGCAAGTGTTTTTAGAAGGTTTGTTGATGTTGAGGAGTTCAAGCAAGAGCTACGTGCAATTGCATAAACCAACGGGAATATTTCATTAAAAATTAACCCAAAAGGGAGTAATAAAAATATTATGAAACTAACAGGAGTAGCTGAAAAAGTCTTTATCGATCGTTATTCATTGAAAGATAAGGCAGGTAATCCAATGGAGCAGGATCCAGATCAAATGTGGAGGCGCGTTGCTAGCGCCGTTTCTCAACTTGAAAAAGATGCAAAAACCAAGCGACTATGGGAAGAGGAATTTTATAATTCATTAAAAGACTTTAAATATGTTCCAGGAGGAAGAATTTTAGCTGGTGCAGGAACGGGGTATCAGATTACATATTACAACTGTTTTGTGATCCCATCGCCTAAAGACTCCAGAGGTGGCATTCTTGAAACATTGTCTCAAATGGTTGAGATTATGGCTCATGGCGGTGGTGTTGGCATTAATCTTTCATCACTCCGTCCACGAGGCGCCCGAGTGAGAAAGGTAAATGGATTTTCATCAGGACCGTGTAATTGGGCAGAGTTATTTTCACTTGCTACAAAAGACATTATCCAACAAGGAGGATCTCGAAGAGGTGCTCTTATGTTGATGATGTGGGATTGGCATCCTGATATTGAGGAGTTTATAACCGTTAAACAAGATTTGAATCGTATCAATGGTGCAAATTTGTCGGTTTGTATCTCTGACAAATTTATGAATTCAGTAAAAAAAGATGATAATTGGGATCTTGTATGGCCAGATAAAGAAGACCCTGACTATGACACGGTGTGGAACGGAGATTTGGAAGTGTGGAAGAAGCTAGGAAAAAAAATTATAGTTCACAAAACCATAAAAGCTCGAAAGATTTGGGACCTAGTTTCAGATGCTGCATGGAGAAGTGCAGAGCCAGGTGTGGTATTTATGGAGCGTGTTAATAAGCTCTATAACAACTTGTATTGGAATAGGGTTAATTGTGTGAATCCATGTGGGGAGGAGCCACTTCCCGAATGGGGAGTCTGCAATTTGGGATCGATCAATTTGTCGGCATTTGTTAGATCAACATCAATAGATGAGCCGGGCGAGTTTGATTATGAAGCATTGCGCAAAACAGTTCACACAGCAGTGCGTTTTCAAGATAACGTTATAGAAATGGATCCATATATCTTTTCAGGGATTAAAGAGACCCAACTTAATGGAGAGAGGCGGATTGGTCTTGGCACCATGGGACTTGGAGACATGCTTATTAAGATGCATTTGAGATATGGATCTGACGAGGCACTGAAGGTTGTTGAGAAAATTTACAGACTTATTCGTGACGAGGGATTTGTTGCATCTGTCGAGATATCTAAGGAAAAGGGGGCATTCCCAAAATTTGACAAAAAGCTTTATCCCCAAGGGAAGTTTATAAAACGACTTCCCCAAAACATCCAAAGTGATATTGCAAAATATGGAGTAAGGAATTCTCTCCTATTTATGCAGGCCCCAACTGGCTCAACATCGCTCATGGCGACTGCATCGTCAGGAATTGAGCCAGTGTATGAGTTTGAGTTTATTCGACGTGATAGGTTGGGAAAACATGTGATTCGTCATCATTTGTACGATGAGTGGTATAACAAACACAAGCAGGATGTTGAAAGTGGGTTGGTTAAAAGACCCGAGTGGTTTGTATCTGCCAATGACTTGTCTCCTGAGGATCATATTAAGATCCAAGCGGCAATTCAATACTTCGTGGATGCCTCAATCTCAAAAACCGTTAATGCTCCAAACAGTCATACTGTTGAGGATGTAAAGAAACTTTACAATCTTGCTTATGAACTCGGTTGCAAAGGAGTTGCATATATGAGGGAGGGGTCACGACCAGGAGTTCTTGAAAGAGAAGATTCTGACGCGAAGAAAAAGGAACCAGAACCTACGGTGCAAGCGTCGGTTTATCTTGTTAAGCCAAGACCAATGGTGGTTAATGGGTCAACCTACAAGATTAAAACTCCAGTGGGGACGGCATTTGTTACTATAAACACAAATGGGAATCAAGAACCAATGGAGATATTTATAAATGTAGGTAAGGCAGGTTCGGATGTTGGGGCAATGGCAGAGGGATTGGGCAGAATGATTTCAGTAGCTCTTAGATTTTCATCCCATTTGCCACCGCATGCAAGAATTAAGGAAATTGTACATCAGTTGTCACATATTGGTGGCGCTCAGGCATATGGGTTTGGTAAGGATAGAGTTCGAAGCCTACCTGATGCGATTGCTAAGGTATTGGCAATTCATTACAACCTCAATAGTGCTGTCGTTGCAGAAAGTGAACAACAGCATCTTCCCGCAACCGCAAACGGGAATGGAAATGGTGAGGTTCGTGGAGACGTCTTGCCAGAAGGTCAAGATGCTACACTTCCGGTCGCATCGGCGCAACCTCATTTATTTGCAACAGAGAATAAACATTTTGATATCTGCCCTGAATGTGGTGGCGCAAGTCTTGTGTTTGAAGAGGGTTGTAAAAAGTGTTATGGGTGTGGATACTCAGCCTGTTAGTATCCTATGTCAATATACACAAAAACCGGAGATGATGGAACAACTGCGTTATATGGAGGAATCCGGGTTTTGAAATCAGACCCTCAGGTCGAAGCATATGGAACAATCGATGAGGTGTCGTCTTCAATAGGAATAATCATTTCCCAAAGTATTTCACGGGTTGATAGTGAGGAGCTGACCTCGATACAGAAGGATTTATATGGTGTTATGGCATTTTTATGTGGCGCACCAATCTCCGTAATCCATGGTCTTTTGACATCGACACAGACGCTTGAGGAAAATATTGACAAAATGGAGAAAAAACTCACACCACTACATCGTTTTATTTTGCCCCAAGGAACATCTATGGCTTGTTTTTGTCATATGAGCCGTTGTATTGTCCGTCGAGCCGAAAGGCAACTCGTGAAGCTGGCTAAAGTTTCATCTCTTGATCAAGATGGCCTGCAAACAGTTTTGCAGTTTATAAATAGATTATCTGATTATTTATTTGTTTTAAGTCGTTGGTATAATCGCTCCAAAGGAGATATACTAACATAGAAAACGTGATCTGATTCAACCTTGCTAGTAAAATGGCATGGTGGTCACTACGCTGATGTGGGTAGCGTGGGAAGACCTCTTTTTTTCAAAAAAAGATGAATGGGAATGTTGTGACCTTAAGAAGTTGTGTTTCTTAAGTATTCAACAGCTGTGCCGCAGCGGTAATTTCAGATAAGATCTGAAGAAGCCCGAACACCAGTCAGACCGATTTGACGCCTCGAAGCAAGGCAAAAAAGAATGAGAAGTGAAATTATCCAATATGGTTTTCAGTCCGCGCATGAAGCAGTTCGTTTGCGTGAGGTATCACCTCAAATTGGACTAACTGAGCTCACTTCTAACCTAAGCACCTACCTTGATCATGGGCTTACAGATACGCCGGTTTCAAAGTCATATAGATATGAACTTACATCAGATGGTATACAACGTCCCGTTTTGCCTGATGGGACTATTGCACCACCTATTGAGACTGATATGTCACAGCGAGGAGGCATTACCCACCTTGGGGCCCAGGCGGTGTTTAGATCATTAAGCGAGTGTGATGCTGGGAGGGTCGTATTACAATATAGCCCAATCGGGCCAGCATCGTTTGAAACAACACATGCAGGTGATTATGACGGAGGGTATTACCACGAAGGTCAGCTTTATGTATATAAGAAAAACGACACAGGCGTTGTTGAAGCAACGGCAATCACCGTAACGCAAGAAAGTATTATAAAGAGGATATTATCTGATTTTGGATTAACGCACCCGGTTAATCTATCCCCCAAAGGGGAGGAGTTTATTTCATATTACACACTTAATCCGGTTTCAACAAACCTTACTGTTGGCGAATTTACAAATGTGCTTGAGGAATCGCCGTTGTCGTGGGCGGTGCTTCACACAGACAAACATGGGAGAGAGTATAATCTATCTCAAGTAGCTCGCCTGATACGCGCTGCATTTGGAGGGACGCTTAAGAGCGAAGGTGATGAGCGGGCCACTGAGCTTGTAGAACGTTTCGTCGCAAAAAAAGGTACGACGAGTTTAACAAAAGACCATATTAGAGAGCTTTACTTAACTGCGGTATACGAATATGGCAAACGACAAGGGTGGAGCGAGGTCGATATTGCAACCGCATGTGGTGGAGCAAGACACTCAATGAATGCGCTTCTTGATGCCCTTACTGCTTTAAGTGGGCAAAACAGCATCATCACACCAAACATGCCACTCTATAGAGACATGCAGTCGTCCTTGCGTCCAAATAAGGATACTCGATTTACTACATGTCCACAATGCGGTAGTGAAGTTAGATTTTCAGCATCGGCGGCTATTGAAAAAAGCTACCTTGCATGTAATAGTTGTGGTAATTTCACAACATGTCCAGAACCAATAGTTGCCGTCTCATCACAATTCTCCAAGGCAGCATAGATAAAAAATTGGTACGATTACTTATAGAATATGCAAAACTATACACCAATTGATCATCTTATACCCAAGCCCGAGTCAGTAGGCTCGATTTCTGGCGGTGCAGAGCGTCAAGAATTTAAAATTGTTCCAACGGCACCTGAATCCTCGGTTTTACATGAGGTTGTTGAACATAAGACAGAACACGAAGTTAGTGAGTATGTTGAGGAGCGACCAGATGTTGTAAATATCGACAACGATCTTCAGTCCATGGGGGCTCAAAGCACTGGCGTTTCGCAATTTACAACAACTCAACCTATTGAATTGCCATTATCAGATGAGGCTGTGGTCTCAGGCTTAAAGGCCCCGTATTCGTCATCATTAAGATGGCTTTCTGAATTCTGTCTGTATATATTAAAACACGCACATATGCATCTGAAAGAAATTCACGGGAAGATAATGAGGGTGCCAGACTCTCCTACAAAGCAGCTTTAATTTCAGACTCAAACCCAGATTTATCTCTTGCGCCAATGAATTGTGAGACCACCTGGCCATCTTTGAAGATTAAAAACGTTGGGATTGATAAAACATTATATTGAGCAGCAAGCTCGTTGTCGGCATCAACATCAATCTCAACAAAAGAAATATCTTTATAGTTTGGATCATTGGATAGCTCTTCGACTATAGGACTTGTGAGTTTACATGGACCACACCATTCTGCAAAAAAATCGACCAGGACAATCCCTTTGTGTTTTAAAACGTCATTTTCAAATGTTTCTCTTGTTGTGTGATGTACTGCCATACGATTTTTTGTTAAATGTTTTTTGCCCCGTCAGTATAATTAATCAAACAAAGCAATGTCAATATGTTAATTTCTTTTCTGACTTTCTATAATAACTCTGTTATTTTTATAGTCGATTTTAAGCCTGTCATGAGGAGTAATTCTTTCTTCAAGGATTAGGGTTGCTATTTCGTCAACTATCTCTTCTTCAATAAGACGTTTTAGGGGTCGGGCACCATATACATTATCCACACCATTTTTTTGTAAGTGTTTTTTTAATGCGTCAGTCGTATCAATGGTGAGTTGATTTTTCTCTAAACGGCGACTCAGGTCTTGAAGTTGAATATCAACAATTTTAATAATCATCTCTTTGTTGAGACCTTCAAATATAACTATGCTATCAATTCTGTTTAAGAATTCTGGCTTAAATACGCTTTTTAAATCTGAAGAGATTTGTTCATTACGAACCTCTCGAGCGAGAGTTTGATTATAGTGGCTGGATCCTATATTTGATGTCATGATAATGACGGTATTTTTAAAATTTACAGTTTTACCCTTACTGTCGGTGAGCCTTCCGTCATCCAAAATCTGGAGGAATATGTTAAAGATTTGAGGATGGGCTTTTTCAATCTCGTCTATGAGCACAACACTGTAAGGTCGCTTCCTGACTGCCTCAGTCAGTTGCCCACCCTCATCGTGCCCGACATACCCAGGAGGTGAACCAATAAGGCGAGCGATTGTGTGAGCTTCTTGATATTCTGACATATCAACTCTAATCATATGTTGTGCGTCGTCGAACAAGACTTCAGACAGCGCTTTGGCCGTCTCGGTCTTACCCACACCAGTTGGTCCCAAGAATAGGAAGGATCCAATTGGACGGTTTTCATTTGACAGTCCCACGCGCGATCGTCGAATTGCGCGTGCAAGTCTATCTAACGCCTCATCCTGCCCAACAACACGCTTTCTGAGGTCATCTTCTAAATGAGTTAGTCGCTCCTGCTCGGTTGCAAGTAATTTATTTATAGGTACTCCAGTCCATCTTGAGACAACCCTTGCTATGTCTTCCTCATCAACCTGCTCTTTTAAGAGTCTTACGTCATGTGGAATCATATTCCATTGTTGTTCTAGGTTCTCAATTTCTTTTTGAAGGGATGGGATTTGACTATATTTAAGTTCGGCAGCTTCTTCCAGCAACGCCTCACGCTCCGCTCTTTCGAGCTTATATTTAAATTGATCAAGCTCTTTTCGTTTTGCATTAAGATTTTGTAGTATTTTCTTTTGCTCTTCCCAGTGTTTGCTTAAAATATCCATTGTCGACGAGAGCTCATTTCGTTTTCCTTCAAGACTCTTAAGCCTCTCATCAACCCCCGACTCTTTTTTTAAGGCTGCCAATTCAATGTCGCATTGAATAAGCTTGCGTTTAATCTCATCAAGAGAGGTTGGCATGGACTCAAGCTCAATTTTTGCGCCAGATGCCGCCTCGTCAATAAGATCAATTGCTTTATCTGGTAGGTATCGATCGGAGATATAGCGCGTAGAGAGTTTTACTGCTGCGATAAGTGCATCATCGACAATTTTGATTCCATGGTGTGTTTCGTACTTTTCCTTTATGCCACGAAGGATCGCTATAGAATTTTGTTCATCGGGTTCGTTGATATAAACTGGTTGAA
>CAYNEP010000017.1:0-11077 GCA_964396255.1 uncultured Gammaproteobacteria bacterium
AGATGTTAATGTCTTGAGGAACTTTTGCAGCTTGCGAGCTTGAGGGGGCATTGGGGTGTAGCGAGAGATCAGTGATAATGTTATTTTTGTGGTTTAGAGCATGTAAAATGCCATCGTTAACACTTTTACATAGACCAAAATCGTGGGCTGAAATGATTAACTTTTTCTTCATGAGGCCATTTTTGAATATGAAACAATCTCGAATCCTAAGTTAATAATTTCTTTTTTAAATGACGGGTCAAGTGTCATTGTTAGATCTCGAGCACGTTCAAAGTTTAATGAGCTCATTATCAGTAGTTCTTTGTCAAAATATGCAGGGTGCGTGACAATTTCAACAGTTTCTCCCTTTTTAACATTTTTTAGTTGTTGAATTATAGACTCTTGTATTTGTTGTAAGTCAAAACCGTCAGTTTCAACAATTAAGTAATCTGTTGTTTGGATCTTTGATCGTCTCATCATGATCTCAGCTGCATAATTTTCGCCGAAACTATTTGAAAGCGCAGAGCGTGGTATTCTCATTGGTATCTTATTATCTCTTGCATATTCAATAAGGAAGTCAAGTAACTTGAGATTCCCATGGATACCATATTGGGGAATTATGTGAGTAGGTATGCTACCAACAGTTTTGACGAACTTATCAAGTTCATAACATGCCATATCCTTGATCTCTTCATATGACTTCTCTTTAAAAAGACTTATATAATCGTCACGCCTAAGCATTTTATGCTCTTTATCATATCCTTGCAGTAGAAGATGTATGCCAACATTTTTCAGAGAATGATCTCTAATTAATGTCAGCGCATGGCGAGTTGCAGGGAAGTCAAGCATTAATGAAATTTCACTCACTATTCCGTGTTTATACGCTTGAACGATCCCATCATTAACACTTTCTGTCAGGCCAAAATCATCAGCAACTACAATAAGTTGCTTATCTATTTTCATGATCAAGATTGTACCACAGAACTTAAATCTATTTTCTAAGGCGAGCGTGAGGCGATCTAGAGTATTTTTTGAAATACCTTGTGACCCCGACGGGATTCGAACCCGTGATTTTCAGGATGAGAACCTGACGTCCTAGGCCACTAGACGACGGGGCCAAACTAGATATATTTTATCATACAGAGCTATATTCCAAGCATGCTTATGCATAGGTCAATATATTTTAAGGTGTGATCTGCCTCTTGTGCCCTGTAGATTATGTTTTATAATTCATGTGCTACAATAGTAGCGAATCATTATTATGAGAGCAGCAAAAATAAATATTACACAAGAGGGTTTTGATAAACTTACTGAGGAACTTGCCGAGTTAAGAGACGGAAAGAGACCTGCTGCTGTGGCGCGGTTACAGAAAGCTCGCGAAATGGGAGATCTGAGAGAAAATAGTGAATATCATGCTGCAAAAGAGTCGTTGAGGTTTATTGACAATAGAATAGTTTGGATCGAGTTGAGGCTTCGAAGGGCTGAGGTAGTGGCAAAGCAAGAGAATGACGGTAGTGTAAGCCTTGGAAGTACGGTAGTTATCCAAAAGGATGATGTAAAAATGGAGTATCAGATTGTTGGCGAGCTTGAGGCTGATATTGCAAATAAAAAACTCTCAACAAACTCACCTATTGGAATGGCAGTTTTTGGCAAAAAAATTGGCGATTCTGTTGATGTTATAACACCTGCAGGCACTGTTGTGTATAAAATTGTATCGGTTTCCTGAAATCATGAAGGTCACATTTTTAGTTTCAAAATCACGCTCCAAGAAAACTTAAATGCGGGATGTATTTATAATTCACCCCGCCAACCAGGCGGGTTTTTTAGTAATATAACACTATGGCAACAGAAGACGCACTAATCCAAGCACGGAAAGATAAATTAAAGAAGATTCGAGACCTACAAATTGAAGCATATGCATCTAAGTTTGAAAGAAAGCAGACTGTTGGAGAGGCGTATGCTATGTTGGGACAGGATGTTGTGACTGCTGGTAAGGTTGTTTCACTAAGAACACATGGCAATATTACATTTGCAGATTTAAAAGACGAGACAGGAAAGATTCAATTATTTTTCAAGAGAGATTTGTTGGGAAGTGAGAAATTCGACAACCTTGATTTGCTTGATATTGGAGATTTTATAGGCGTTGAGGGAAATGTCTCCAAGACAGTTGCGGGTGAAATCTCCATTATTCCAACAGAATACATCCTTCTCACCAAGTCACTTCGACCACTTCCACACCAGTGGTATGGTGTTCGCGACATTGAGACAAGGTTTCGCCAGCGCTATTTGGACTTATTATTAAACCCCGATGTAAAGAAAAGATTTGATGTTCGGTCAAAAGTTATAAGAAGTGTTCGAGAGTATTTGGACAATTTGGGTTTCTGGGAAGTTGAAACACCGATTTTGCAGCATTTATATGGAGGGGCGAATGCGAAACCTTTCAAAACATATTTTAATGCACTTGACGCGAATATGTATCTTCGCATAGCTCCAGAGTTATATCTTAAAAGACTCATATCTGGCGGATATGACAAGGTGTATGAGATTGGCAAGGTATTTAGAAATGAAGGATTAGACAGAACGCATAATCCAGAATTTACTATGCTTGAGTGGTATGAGTCATATGCAGATTACCAGCGAGTAATGGATGTTGCCGAAGGTATGTTTAAGCATATTGCACAATCAGTCATGGGGGAGCTTAAGATTGGTGTTGATGAGCATGTTATTGATTTGTCAGGTAAATGGCCGCGAATTAGAATGGTTGATATCTTGAAGGAGAAGCTAAACCTTGATGTTAACTCGATGACAAAAGATGAGCTTGAACACTATGCAAAAGAGAATAAAATCCAACTCCTGGGAGGAGAGACGAAAGGGCAATTAATATTCTCCATCTTTGAACACACAATTCCAGAAACACTCATCACTCCAACGTGGATTATTGACTATCCTGCAGATGTGAGCCCACTTTCAAAGTCACACCCGGACAACCCAGAGTGGGTGCAGCGATTTGAAGGGTATATTGCGGGTCGTGAAATTTGCGACGGATGGTCTGAGCTTACTGACCCTGAGGTACAAAGGGAGCGATTTAGACGAGATGAGAAAGTTGTGAGGGTAGATAAAGAAGAGGCGCAGCATATTGATGAGGACTTCCTTACAGCTATGGAATACGGCCTCCCACCAGTTGGTGGGATTGGAGTTGGTATTGATCGTTTAACTATGTTTTTCACAAACACGTGGGCAATTAAGGAAATTGTCATTTTTCCAACTCTCAGGCAAGATAAAAACAATCAAGGGGGCGACGCTGTCAGTAGTGAAAAAAAAGCTTCAGGGTTGGTCGTTATAAATAGTGAGATCGCCAAAACTTGGCCATCTGTGAAAGTTGGTTGGGCGCGTATTGTCGATGTCAAAGTTAATAAAGAGAATAACGATCTTGAGGATGAAAAAAGTTTACTCCTAGGACAGCTCGCGTCGTTAACAGTTGAGCAGATAAACACATTTCCTGAAATTCAAAGTTATAGAAAATTTTACAAAGAAATGGGAATTGATTGGCACTCTAAGCGTCCAAGTCCTGAGGCGCTCTTGAGACGAGTTGCGCAAGGTAAGGGACTGTATCAAATTAATACATGTACAGATGCATACAATCTTATTGTTATGAAGCATCATATTAGTGTTGGAGCGTTTGATCTTGATACGCTCAAGGCTCCATTTGAGCTAAAGAGAGCGTCGTCAGATGATCAGATAGTTTTGATTGGTGATAATCAGCCAACCTCCATTGTTACAGATGGAGTGTGCTAATTTGACAATGAGGGACACTATAACCTCTATTTTAATTATCGAGATGCAGATCGATCAAAAGTGACATTAGATACCAAGAATATTCTCATTAATGTTGATGGGGTTTACGACATTGATTCTTCGCAAATTGAAGAGGTTTTAAATGAAACAATTGAGATAATCCAAAAGTATTGTGGTGGAGAGTTAAAAGATAAAGGAATTTCAGTATGTTAAAGCGAGATGATGCGCTTGCGATAGTTAATACTCACCTTAAGAATCGAAATTTAATTCGGCATTGTCTTGCTGTTGAGGCGGCCATGGGTGCTCTTGCGAAACATTTTAATGAACAAGAGGATGTGTGGAGGTTGGCAGGACTATTACATGATGCAGATTGGGAAGAAACCCAAAGTGATCCATCTGGACACACCCTAAAGACAATTGAGTGGATAAAGCAAGCTGGTGATGCGGATCAGCAACTTGTTGATTGTATATTAACGCATAATCATCATAACAATGCATATAGAGAGCCTAAGACAAAAATGGAGTGGTCTCTTTATACCTGTGACGAGTTGACTGGATTTATAGTCGCCGTTGCTTTAGTTAAACCAGATAAGAAGCTTGAGACAGTGAGTGTGGAATCTGTTTTGAAGAAATTTCCGCAAAAATCATTTGCGGCACCAGTTGATAGAAGCCAAATTTCATTATGTGAAGAAAAATTAGACATTCCCCTTCCAAAGTTTGTCGAAATTGTTTTAACTTCAATGAAGGCAATAAGTTCTGATTTGGGGTTATAATAGTGCTAACAAAACTACATCTATGTTGGACATACAATTTATCAGAGACAACAAGCAAAAAGTAGCAGACGCTGCAAAGAATAAGAATAAACTAATCAATGTTGATGAGATATTGATCCTTGATGACAGGAGGCGAACACTTTCTACGGAGGCTCAAACCTTACGTGAAGAGAGGAACAAAAATTCTAAGTCCAAGCCAACTCCAGAACTCATTCAAAGTGGTAAGCAACTGAAGGAATCGTTGCAAAAAAATGAAGCAGACCTGAAGGGTGTTGAGGAGTCTCTTTATGATCTGATGATCCTTGTGCCAAACATTCCTCACGATGATGTGCCAGTAGGTCGAGATGAAGATGAGAATGTTGAGATTAGAAAATGGGGAGAGCCAAAGAAGTTTGGTTTTACTCCAAAAGATCACGTTGATCTTGGAGAATCTTTGGGCATTATTGATATTCAGTCTGCTGGGAAAGTAACGGGCACGAGATTTGCTTACTTGAAAGGTGCACTAGCGCAGCTTGAATATGCGATCGTTATGTGGGTTTTCTCTGTATTGACTAACGAAAAGACATTAAAAGAGATCGCGGATAGTGTCAAGCCTGGATATAATCCCAAGGCTTTTGTTCCGGTAGTGCCACCTGTCATGATTCGTCCTGAGGTATACACTCGCATGGGTAGATTAGATAAAACTCAAGAGGACGAGCGGTATTATCTAGCTAAAGATAATCAATATTTGATAGGAAGTGCAGAACATACATTGGGACCTCTCCATATGGACGAAACACTTCCAGAGAGTGAATTTCCAATAAGATATATTGGCTTCTCAACTGCCTTTCGTCGTGAATCAGGATCATATGGTAAAGATGTTAGGGGAATACTTCGAGTCCATCAATTCGATAAGCTAGAGATTGAAAGTTTTACGGTGCCTGAAGACTCAATTGATGAACAAAATTTCATTGTGGCAATTCAAGAGTACCTTGTCAGACAGCTTGAGTTGCCTTATCAGGTGATTATGATTTGCACAGGAGACATGGGTGCACCTGACGCACGTCAAATTGATATAAATACATGGATGCCAGGGCAAAATCAATATCGAGAGACTCATACCTCAGATATGATGACGGACTATCAGTCCCGACGGCTCAATACTAGAGTGAGGCGTAAGGATGGATCATCAGAGTATGTGCATATGAACGATGCTACTGCTTTTGCCATAGGGAGAATCTTGATTGCAATTATGGAAAATTACCAACAAGAAGATGGAACAGTAAATATTCCAAAAGTGCTCCAACCATTGGTAGGATTTACTAAAATAGCCTCAAAATAGACTTCCATTGCTAGCTAAATTATCATATAATATGTTTGTATGCTAAATATTTTTAAAAAATTCTTTGACTACAATCAGAAAGATATAACAAGACTTCAGAAAAAGGTTGATGAAATTAATGCACTTGAGGACAAGGCGAAAGCGCTAAAGGATAGCGAATTTCCAGTCGAAACAGATAAGCTGAAAAAACTGGTCCAATCCCAAAAGAAGACGCTTGATGAGATTCTTCCATGGGCATATGCTCTGGTTCGTGAGGCTTCATTTCGTTCAATAGGACAGCGTCATTATGATGTCCAGCTTATGGCGGGAATCGCACTCCATGAAGGAAAGATCGCAGAACAAAAGACAGGAGAGGGAAAAACATTATCAGCAACAACGCCACTATACCTCAATGCACTTGAGGGAAAGGGAGCACATCTTGTGACGGTAAATGACTATCTTGCAAGACTTCACGCTGGACTTAATGGGCGCCTCTTTCATTTTTTAGGACTCTCTGTTGGGGCAATAATATCTGATGAATCATTTTTATATGACCCTGCATATCGAGATTCAGAGGCATATGACTGGAGATTGTCTAATTTGAAGCCTATTAGTCGAACTGAGGCTTATCTTGCAGACATAACATATGGAATTAATTCAGAATTTGGGTTTGATTACCTTCGAGATAACATGGCGAGTAATCCCTCTGAGTTAAGACAGAGAGATTTTAACTACGCAATCATCGATGAGGTGGATTCAGTTTTGATTGACGAGGCTCGGACTCCCCATATTATTTCTGCACCAAACGAAGAAGATACCTCAAAATATTATCAGTATGCAAAGATCGTTGAGAAGCTAAATCCTGAGTCAGACTTCATTATAGATGAAAAATTAAGAACCGCTCATTTGACAGAGGCTGGCATAGAGGCAATAGAAAAGCAACTTGGGACCACGAATATATACGAAAAGGATTATGACACTTTGTTTTACGTTGAGGCAGCATTGAAGGCAAAAACCTTGTTCAAAAATGATAAAGATTACATTGTAAAAGATGATGAGGTTATCATCGTTGACGAATTTACAGGAAGATTATTGCAAGGAAGACGATTTAGTGAGGGACTTCACCAGGCAATCGAGGCAAAGGAGAATGTCACAATAAAACGTGAGTCAAAGACTTTAGCGACAGTATCACTGCAGAACTATTTTAGAATGTATAAGAAGCTTGCTGGTATGACAGGGACGGCAGCAACTGAAGCTGAGGAATTTCATAAGATTTACAATGTTGATGTTGTAGTCTTGCCGACTCACCGGCCAATGGTTAGGGTTGATAATTCTGATTTGATCTACAAGACTGAGAATGGTAAGTTCAATGCTTTAGTTGAGGAAATAGCTGAGGCTTATAAGATTGGTCGACCAGTATTGGTTGGCACGACAAGTATTGAGAAGAATGAGATAGTATCACGACTTCTGAAGAAAAAAGGAATCCCACATGAGCTCCTTAATGCAAAAAATCACGAAAAAGAGGCCATGATCATATCAAATGCAGGGCGCAAAAACGCAGTAACGGTTGCGACTAACATGGCAGGACGAGGAGTCGATATTATCTTGGGAGGTGCTATGCCATCGCATATGACTGAGTTTAAAAACAAAGCAGAGGAAAAGAAATTTAACGACGAAATGGAGCAGTGGAAGAAAAATCACGATGAAGTTGTATCGGTTGGAGGATTGTATGTTATGGGAACTGAGCGACATGAGTCAAGAAGGATTGATAATCAATTGCGAGGACGTGCGGGACGTCAGGGAGATCCCGGCGAGTCTCGATTTTTTGTGGCTTTAGAAGATGATCTTATGCGCATTTTCGGTGGTGAACAGGTTAGTAAGTTAATGGACTTTTTTAAGATTCCTGAAGACCAGCCACTTGAGCATGCGATGGTTTCTCGTGCGCTTGAGCAATCTCAAGTAAAAGTAGAGGGATTTAATTTCGACACTAGAAAACATTTGGTTGAATATGACGATGTTATTAATCGACAGCGAGAGATATTATACTCTCTTAGGCGAAAGATTCTCCTCTCAACAAAGGACTCAAGTGACATAAAGGATACCGTATTGAAAATGTTTGAGGAGCAGATGATGTCAATTCTAAATATATATCTTTATCAGGAGGATAGTGAAGTTGAGTATGAGAAAATAGTCGAGGAGTTTTGTTTGATAGTCCCGATCGATCCAAACAAGATTCTAAAAGAGATAAAAAGTTTAGATAAGCCTCAGATTCAGGAGTATCTAGTTGAGAAAATAAAAGAGTATTTCGATGCAAAGAAGCATGAATTTGGATCAGAATTGTGGATTGCTGTTATCCAAAGTATTTATCTATCAACAATTGATAAATTCTGGACGGAACATTTGACCGCTATTGATGATCTTAGGGAGGGTATTAACTTGAGAGGTTATGCTCAGCTTGACCCGTTGACAGAGTATAAAAATGAGGCATTTTCAATGTTTGAGAAATTGTTATCAGATATTGATTTTGAGACTACCAGACGATTGTTTCATGTACAGCGAGCTCCAGAGGAGGGTATTGAGTCTCAGACTCAGGTTAAGAAGCCAAAGAATTTACAGCTTAAGTCGGCCTCATCTGTAAATCCATATTCGCAAACCGAGGAAAAGCCTCAGCAAAATCAAATTTCAAGACCGGTTAAAAAACCAGGTCGAAATGATCCGTGTTGGTGTGGTTCAGAAAAAAAGTATAAGAAGTGTCATTATCCAAATTAACTAAATGTTTTCAAATCGCAGTGACGTCTTTTATCCCAAAACCGAAACTCGACTAACAGATCCAGAAATGTTGTCACTTCAAACTCGCTACGATCGGTTTGACGCAGAGGCAGAGCTTATAAAGATTTGTCAATATGCTTTCAAAGAGAAGCCGCTTAGTTTCCAAAGAATAATTGCATGGGGACTTGACCATATCTTATTTGATGTCAAACTTAAGTCTTTACGAGTTGTAATCAGAATCAATAATACTACCGTCGAGGATGATTACTTTGAAGTTGAGAAATTCATATATGAACTTCTCATGAAAAACAATATTCAGCATTGCAAGGTCTACAATCTTGTCAAGCGAGGAAAAGATTTTCCTTATGACTTTTTAATATTAGATAGATTGCTTGATGGGGATTTTGAGAAACTTTTGGAAAATGGAGTTTATACGGTCTCTGAGGAAACATCGATACTACTTGACTCTGGAAGGCTATTAAGAAAGATTCACTCGATCAAATCAAAAAACTATGGTTTTTTTTCAAGGTCAAACCTATCAAGTGGGTTGGTAGGGGAGAAAGAAAGTTGGAAAGACTATTTCTTAACAGCTTTTGAGGAGAATGTTTTTGATTTGAAGGAGTTAGCGTATATTAATGATAATAAGGCCAGGGAGATTGTTAAAACAATTAATGACAATACATCGCTACTGGAATATAATGATCCCCGTTTGCTTCATGGAGATTATTGCGATCACAATATCATAAGTAACAAGACAAAAATTGTCGGGGCTATTGATTGGACTGATGCAATAAGTGGTGACCCACTTCATGATATCGCTTTCTGGTTCTCTTTTTACTCAAAAGAGAGACTTAAAACATTTCTTCAGGGATATTACGCTGACGACTTAAGGCCGAAGAACTTTTTTCAAGTACTGAACCTTTATTTACTTCGTATCAATGTCTCAAAAGCCGTTCTGAGACACAAGTATGGTATCAAAAACAAGGTACCGCTTGCCATCGACAAGATTGATGAAAGTATTAAATTTCTAAATAAATAGCCTATGATCATGAGCTATTTGAAAAACAATTCAGAAAGTCAGTCCATAACCAAGGGGAGTGTTTTAGTAGGCGGATGTTTTGACCTACTTCATATTGGACATGTTAGATTTTTAACTAATGCAAAAAAGAAAGGATCTCATCTAGTAGTTGCACTTGAATCTGATGAGTTTATACGTACTCGCAAAAAGAGAGAGCCATATCATACTCAAGATGAGCGTGCGGAAATTTTGACTTCACTTGACTGCGTAGACACCGTCATACTCCTTCCATTTATGGAAAATGATTTAGACTATGTTGACTTTGTAAACTGGGCGAGACCTAAGGTTATTGCAGTCTCCCAAAACGATCCCAAGCATGCACATAAAGAGAAACAAGCAAAGCAAATTGGAGCAGATGTCATGGTTGTTCAAGATATAATCGAGGGCAAAACAACAACAAATATGCTTAAAATGATTAATTCACAAGGCTAAAGCATAATGGATACCAGAATAATGAGGATAACCTTTAATAAGGACAGCTCCAATCGCACTATACTAAGCGATAAGTCAAATCTTGAAAAGATTCGATCATATATTCTCCCAATAATTGAAATGAATTTAGGGTGGGGAACTTTTAATTTAACAGAGACAAAATTCAATGAAAAACCTGATAAGTATCAAGACGACATTGACGCAAGTACTTGGGACAATGTTCATATACTACTTATAGATGACAAGCCAGTTGGAATGCTTGAATACTCAAGAGTTAAGGTACCAAAGATTCTGGATTCGCTGTCAAGTGATAATTTACTTGATATAGGAGACAGGATAGGATTAAAGCTCTCTTTTGAAGATGTTAACCCAGCTCTTGAGTTTCTTAAATCTAAACCTATCTATTCATCGATTGGGATTGTCTTAAAAAGTGAATTTCAAGGAAGAAAATCTGGATATGCTAACATACTCTATCAGATTCTATCTGATGGTATTAACTTTGGATGGACTAGTAATCCTCTAATTGTGAGACTTAAAAGAAAGCTTTATACACACACATTATATTTCCCTCTATTTGACGAGCTTCCAAACTCAAAAGAATATTTAGCTATGTGTTTGCTACTTTGGGCAGATCTGAAAACCAAAGATAGGAACGACACGTCTGGTCTACTATTTGGCACGATGCATTCAAAATATTTTGTTGAAGATAGGGGAGAGGAGTACCTCAACATTGCAGATAGAATGGAAGAAATGGGAAAAATATCATATCTAGACAATAAAAGGATTAAGTATGTCCTTAGTATGAAAAGATGTGCTGGAGCAATCTTCTCTTGGAACTAATGTGATATGTCTGACGTTCAACGCAAATTATATTTGATATTGTCATCTCCTTTTAATACAGTTTTTTTACCAATTATGAACGTAGATCAAATTAAGAATTAATTTTGAGTA
>CAYNEP010000018.1:0-10728 GCA_964396255.1 uncultured Gammaproteobacteria bacterium
TCAAAGTAACTTACATAAGCTACTTCTTATAGAAGAATTGTCAATTAAGCATGACAGATTGAATATGAGAACATTGTCCTGACATGTTGGTAAAATCACCCCGACCACAATACAGGTCACAATCGCATGTATAAGTATCACCATTTTTAAATACACAGTGTTTAGAGGAATTGCCATAAACTACAAACTCACTTGGATTTATCTTTTGAACTTTATTATTCATAATGTATTCTATTGCATTATTGAATAACTTCATTATTTGGATGAATTGACTTTCATCACAATATTTCCTCAACATATCCATTACTATTTTTTGTTGACCAGCTCGTAATCTTTCAAATATTTTTAAGTGACTAAAAATGCTATACAAAACCTTGGGGAGTACTTGTCGATTATCCTTATTGACCATAATTAGAATATTATCAGGATTTTTTTTATAGGGAAGTGACCAAGGTTCGGGGTCTGAAACTATTGTTGCCAATACATTGGACTTACTTTCAAATAAATCACTTACAGTTGTTAGGAATTTTGTCGATAACGCCTGCATACGACCAATCTCATCAACGACTATTAGTGAAGAAGAGCCCTCGTCAAGAGCTGATTGGATCTCGCCAACTATAAATGAATCAACTTTCGAAATATCTACTCTATGACCATTACCAATAATATGATCTGATTGCACTAATGTGCGATGGGCAATAATTGCTTTTCTGTCATCTAGCGTAACCGCCTCAAATCCCTGATTGACCCCATCATCATCAATCATTCTATGCATCACAATTCCACGACAATGACCTTTATACTTTTGGAGAAAATTTGCAATAACAGTGCTTTTACCCACCTTTGGTGCTCCAATTAGTAGGATCCTCATAAGAAAAGTTGCCTAGAACGGATATCCTTTTAGTCCTTGAATGCCCTTTAAAACCGCAATCTCACCTGCAATGCTATAAGCATGGCCAATAATAAAATCAGTTAGTAAATATCTCGCGTCAACCTTATCCATTCCAAGCGCACTCATGTCAATCTTTTTTTCAAGATCAGAGTCTGTAAGAGTATCTAAGTAATCCTGAGTCTGCGCATAGACCGCCTTTGCGTATTTTTTTGCTTTCTCCAAATCAACCTTTACATCTCGCACCCATGCTGGGTAATTAACCCAATCACCTCCCATGTCAGGCATTGGATCTGATATCCCCGTTTTGTTTTTAAATTCTCCCTCATACAACGGCCTCACACCTTTAAGCATTGTTGACGTCACAACATCCTCTGACATAAGCAAGTGTGCATACGTCACGGCAATTGAATTGGCAGTCCCAGCTGGAACAAACTCTGCATGTTCTTGCGTCGTGCCAGAAAGTGTATTATCAAGCACATCATGGGAACTTTTCAACTGCTTTAATAAAAGCTCAACTATTTTTCTGTCTGCCATAGATTAGAAATTTAAATGGTAATTAACTACATAGTAACACATGGTCATTGATGAGGATTCATAATACGATCAAGTGCTTGTTGTATATTCTGCCTCCAAGCCTGGCCAGATTCAAAAAGTGGTCTGGTCAGTAATTCCTCACGCAATTGATCTATTTGGTCTTGCATCAGTCCACTTGTCTGTAAAGTCGATAATATAGCCCCAATATTTTTAAGATCTGGAATATCAATAGTTGCACCATACGCATGGAGCATGTCGTCAATGACATCTTCCTGAACACCCCAGTGTGAAAGTGGGATCACAGGATGACCTGATAAAACCGCTTCAATCGCAATATCGCCCGATGGTTTTGTCGCTACAACATCTGACCAATTAAGAACTTTATATGAAGCTGGTACCGCTCCTTCAAGCGATGTCCCAACTACAAAAACAATATGTTCGTCACCAATGTCGCTTTCTTGAAAGTTCTGTGCAGGAACTATTTTGGTCCTGAGATTTCGACTAACTAATCCAAGTGAAGACTCCATAATATCAGTATGTGTTCCACAATAGACAACTAACTGTTGATTTTCAGGATTAAAGTTTTGCACGATTGTTTCAATCTCCGCTCTATTAGTTCCAACACCTCCTGTAAATATACCAACTCTCAATTTTCTATCTGCAACTGAACGAGCTTCAGCAGGAGAAAGATCAGGATGAGTTGAGAATCCAGTCACTGATATTTTGTCTGCATCAACTCCAGCATCCTCAAGCGCACTAGCTGTTGCCTTGTCAAATACAAAGTAGTGAGTACGTGGATCATCTTTGTGTTTTAGATATTGAGTATGAATATGAGATGGGTCAGTCACATAATGAACAACTGATCGTCCATCACCTCGTGCCTTGAGTGACTCGAGTAGTGCATTTCCAACAGAATAGTGGGTTGTAATAACGGGTGTATTATCACCCCTTGATGCGATTGACTTTGCAAAATAATCAACAACAGGCTGAACTTTTTTATCCGGATTTACAATGCGACGAATAAGAGGGGAGTATCGATTGTACACGTCATGAAGCCTTGGCGATGATGCAACTCTCTTTGCTCTCCGGGCGAGCTTTTCAAACTTTAGAAAATCACGATTATTCACATACTGCAGCACATCAACATACACATCGGTTGCTCCATTAAGTACTTGAGCAACGCTTTGAGCAATCGTTGCATGGGCACGAGATAGGGGAGAAGTACGAGTGTCGTATCTCGAGTTTCCAACTTCTGACGCTGTGAGTATTGGAATCTTAGATGTGTCAGCTAGCATCTTTGCCTTATCTTGCGCATCTAGGCTTAATGACATTTCATCATCAGCATAGTAGTTACCATTGTTTTCTCTTCTTGGTCGTCTTAATTGAACTTTGGCAGTATTGTATGCCAATGACTGATCACGGGCAACACCAATAAGTGGCTGCATTGGATAGCTAACCAAATGCCCAAGATTCCCAATTGCAACCATCCCATATGTAGCTAAAGCTCCAAGCGCGCGTTTCTTTGACATTTTCTTTTCTCTTAACTGTTGGACAATGAATGGAATTTCACCAAATGAAATCCTCCCAAGTAGATATGACGTTTTAACAAAAAACCCATTAACAAATCCAACTCCCGCTGCTCCTAATTTTGCAGCAAGAACCTTATCTTCCATAAGAAGGGGTAGCAATGTGAGGGCTATAGCGTCAAGTGTTCTGGTTGCAAGGAATTGTCCCGATGGTGCGATTACATCAAGCGCAAGTAGTCGGGTAGGGGAGTCTTGAGCTTGTGTTGTGTAGTCTCTTAGTTCTTTCAAGGTGCGAATACGACCACTATTATAAAGTCCTATCGCATGTTCTTGAACTAAGGCAGTTGTTTCCCTCTCGCCAGCAGCAATTGCTCCAAGACCTCTCCCAACTAATCTAGTTGCAGACTCCATCTTGCCAACAACTGGTATTGAGTCAAATCGTCTTTTTCTTCTTTTCAAACTTCCTGTTTCAATGCGCTCTAATTCTTTTTGCGGGAGTAGACCACGAGGAGATTCGCCAGCAACCTCAATGCTCTTATCTGCAAAAGGGCTATCGCGCCCTATAATAATGGGAGTTAAAGTTCCCTCCCTACCTTCAACTAAACCCAGTGCATGCGGGGCATTAGTAATGCTGGTTCTTCTTGCTATGTGTAATTTTAACGATTCGGGCATAGACGATCCCTAGTATATCACCTTACCCTATAGGCTTCCAGCGAAACAAAAAGCTGCATTATTTGACATTTTCTAAGCGTTTGGCAGCAAAGACGACACCGCCTGATGACGAAGGAGACGAGGAGAGCGAAACATTTTGAGCTGCAATCACCACAGAATCCCGCACATACCCACCAATAGAAACTGTCCCACCCGAGGCATAGATGTCGCCATTAACCCGACCATTTATCACAACGGTTTTTGCAAATGCATACACATCCCCATTGATCGTCCCGTCGATTGTAATCCTATCACCTGACAGAAATAGGTTCTTATTAATTACCTCATTGAGCGACACATACGCAGTGTGACCAGTAATATAGTTTGAAACTATTGTTAAGAAAGGAAACAAGAGTAAAAGGAATAGCAAAACAAATAAGATTGATATGTTTTTATGCATAAACAACCAGTCTACAACGTTTAACAATACTTGTCAAAGTGGGAGGCTAAATACTCAGGGTCTTACCTGCTATAGCTTTGCAAAGCTCAAACACAAGGGGAAATTGTTTTAAATTTGCACCTTCTCCAAAATGGTGACTGTTTTTTGCAAGGATTGGCGAGCTATTCAGTTTATTTATAAACTCCAATGCCATATCGGGCGCCACATATGGATCATTGTCAGAATATATTCCGTAAGTTTGTGACATTCTTCTTTTTAAGTTATCAAAGTTGAAGTCAGTTTTATAAAAGCTTTCATTTACTCGATCAATTTGCCATGCAGCACCTGGAATTGGAAGTTTTAAAAATGGAGCAACATACACAGCTCCTTGAATTACCAAATCAAACTTCTCAAGAACATGAAGTGAAAATAAAGGACCAATTGAATGGCCAATAAAACATACTTCTTCCGTCTCTTTGATCTTTGGAACATATTGCTCAAAGTTTGCAATCCAATTTGGTAGGTTTTGATTTCTAGCAGGTGCCCCCCCCCGATACCAAGTCCCAATCATCAACTGGCAGAGATGGAGAAAGAACTTCTTGACCAATTGCAGTTAGGCATGTTTTTAAATCTGGAAACCAATTTTCATCTCCATTTCCATATGATCCATGAAATATGACAAATAGCATAATGGCATTATACTAAATAGCGTGTATACTTGTGCTTATGCAGTCAAATCCAGACCCTATGAGTCAATTTGTCACAAATGTTGGCCTTGTCACTACTCGAGGATCACTTGGAGACAATATTATGGCTTGCGAGTGGACACATCACATCTCCTATGAACCTGATCTTATTATTGTGGCAATGCGCCCAAACAGAGACACATATAATGCAATTATTAAAACAAAAGAATTTGGAGTCAGCATCGCATCTGTTGAGCAAAATTGGGTTTCATCAACTGCAGGCAATCACCATGGAAGCGAACACGACAAGGTTGGTGCGCTTAAAGAAATGGGAGTTGAATTTTACAAAGCAGAAAAAATTGACGTCCTTATGGTGTCACATGCTGCCGCAAACCTTGAGTGCAAACTTGTAAGACACATTGATATTGGCGACCATCCCTTGTTTATAGGAGAGGTAGTTGCAAAATCTAAAAACGACAAGTCTCCAATTTTATACCACTTAGAAAAATACTTCCATTTAGGGGAACGTGTTGCCAAAACACCACAGGAACACCGAGACGCACGAAAAATAATTCTCGATAAGCACAAACGCTAAACATGGATAGTTTGCACCTATCAACATCGTTAACGAAGAAGCTATTCAAATTCTAGAGCTTGCCGCTTTTTATTTGCTCTCGAATGTCTTTAAAAAACTCCTCAACTGTATAAAGATTGTGAATGGTAGCGAGGCGATAGGCAAGTAGCTCTTTTTGTTTAAAGAGATGATGTAAATAACTTCTTGTAAAATTTACACACACATAGCACGTACACTCTGGGTTAATTGGGAGAAAGTCAGATGAATACTTCTTTTGCAAAATATCGATGTGCTTATTTAGACCCAGATATAACCACCCTATTCGCGCATGACGAGGAGGCAATACGCAGTCAAATGTGTCAAATCCTGCCTTTATTCCGTAAATAATTTCATCTAATGTTCCAATTCCAAGCAAATGTCGAGCGCGGGTATCAGCATAAACTACGTCAGATACCCACTTTACCTCATTGGCAAATTCACCCTTTGAAATATTGACTGATATCCCACCTAGCGCAAGGCCCCAAAAGGGGAGTGATGCAATATAGTTGCTACTATATTTTCTCAAGTCTTCATATCTCCCACCATGAATGATTCCATACAATTGCTGATTACGCCCAGCGTGAGCCTTAAAATAATCTAGAGATCGCTTTGCCCACCTGTGAGTCCTATCAGTCGCGCTCTTTGTATAGTCGTATCCTGCGCCATTATAAATATCCTCATCAAACGAAACTGCAAAGTCTCCTCCGATGTCGATCTGACTTTGGATTGAGAATTCAGGTGTAAAGTTAAATACCTTGCCGTCTATGTGGGATTTAAACTTCACGCCTTCCTCACCAATTTTAACTAACGTTGCGTCCTGTTTTTTCATATCTTCCTGCTCTTGATGTGTGACTTTTATCTTTTTGTGACCAGCTAGTGAGAATACCTGGAATCCTCCTGAATCAGTGATTATTGGCTTATTTAATCCAGAGAATTTATGAAGACCTCCGACCTTTTTAACAATATCTACACCTGGGGAAAGCGCCATGTGATAGGTATTAACAAAGATAAATTGCGTACCTGTTAAGCTTAAATCCTCAGGAGTTAAGCTTTTAACCGTAGCTTTCGTTCCAACCGTCACAAATGATGGCGTTTCAATAACCCCATGGGGAGTATTTATTCGACCAGTTCGAGCGCGAGATTTTTTACTATGATTTAGGATCTGGAAACTAAATGACATATGAAATATGTATATCTTAGATACTTGCTAACGTCACAAGCATCCCAAGTATGAATAATAGCACAAGTATGCCACCGGCAACATGCAATGGCCCAAGAGAGAATTCGCTCTTACGCTTTCCAAAAACTCTTGCGTTCCAAAATGTTACGACTAGGATAGTACTGTTTAAACCTATGACTATTCCTCCTATTGTCTTAACAACATCAATAAAACTTCGTATGCCAAGCACATACATGAAAAGCGGCACAACAATAACAATAAGCCAGGCCGGTATCTTTTTCATCTGATAATCTTCCTGTAACATCCTTCTCATCCCGTACCCAATGGTGACAAAACACGTACCCATCGTAAAGGCAGCAAGGCCATTGCCAATTATTCCCAAAACTGGCCCGACATGCGCGCCCAATCCAATAGTTGCAACTTCGGTTGTTGAAACACCAGTTACACCAAGCGTTAACACTGTAAAGAATACATAGATACAAAAAATAACTAATCCAGCAACCACAACAGCACGAGGTAATAATCTTTCCTGACCAAAAAGTTCCCGTCTAGCCTCCAGCACACCTTGTGTACCATGGAAAGAGAATAACAAAACTCCATATGGTATGATCCAATTCTCAAGATGTACAGTACTAAGATTGTGTATTCTCACAAACTCAAATGAATGCGATCCAAGAACCCCCAATATTGTCAAGACCCCAATCACCATAACGACGACTAATTTCTTAATAAAATTAATACCAAATAGAATCGCAAGTGCGCCACAGCCTAAGAATATGAGACTCCACATCGTCTCACTCTGACCAAATATCCCAGATAACACCTCACCCTCACCAATAACATAAGCAAGCAATCCTCCAAAACCAGCAATTGTTGTATTAACAAATGTCATCTTCTTGATAAGCGAACCTAGATAAACCCCCGCAAATCCCGGAAGCTGATGAGTATCGTTAGTTTTTAATGCTATAGACGCAAGCATTAGATTAAGCGTCATTGAAGCAACTGCTAGTGATGACATAAGAATTAACCCCGGGACAAATCCCACTTGGGAGATCGAATAGGGGATTGCAAGGATGCCAGCGCCAACCGTTGACCCAACAATTGTTGCAACAGCTTCAAAGAAAACAATGTTCATGAGTTGTTGCCTGAATGAAACTTCTTGTGAACTTCTTTTAAACGAACGTTAGTCACATGAGTATAGACTTGCGTTGTTGAAATATTTTTATGTCCAAGCATCTCCTGGACCGAACGAATATCAGCACCCGACGTTAACAAATCCGTTGCAAAACTATGTCGCAAGGTATGGACACTCATAGGTTTTGTTATTCCGGCTATCTTTTTGTATTTTTCAACCATACGCTCGATTGATCTTGAAGTCAGACGAAAGTTCATATCATCAAGATTGACCGGCTTAGGGCCTGAATAACGGATAAATAGCGGCTTATATGGATCATTCCTCATGGCGAAATATTTATTCAACCATGATTTTGCACCATCTGTTAAGAAAACAACTCGCGCTTTTCCACCCTTACCAAGTACACTAAATTCACCCGTGTCTAAGTTCACTTGATCGCGATTTAAGGATACAACCTCAGAGACTCGAAGGCCAGTCGAGAAAATTGTTTCCATAATCGCACGATCGCGCATACCAATAATTGATGATAAATCCGCTGCTTCAAATAGCCTCTGCATCTCCTTGGGTTCTAAAAATTTGATTTGCCTATCTGTTACTTTCCCCAAATCGATCTGCTCAGGAGAAATAGTCTTGTACCCTTTGCGAATTAAAAATCTAAAAAAAGATCGAAGCGCAACGAGAAAGTAATTTTGAGTTTGACGCTTCAGCTCACCCTTATATTGATTGAAATAATCTCTTGAGAGATATAGTCTAAAATTCCGGACCGCCTCATCGCTAATCTTCGTCACATCAAGCGTTTCGCTCTTTTTTGGATCATTAGTATTGATCCAGCTTTCAAAAAACTTCATGTAATAGGCATACATCCTAACCGTTTTTTGAGACAAGTTTCTATCAAGCTCACAGTACTCCAAAAATCGTCCAATTGCCTCCTTGAGATTCATACTTACATTAAACGACATTTGAATTATATTTGCAATTCAAAGCAAAACTCATAAACAATCTCAATCGTATAATTATATCCCATAGCATATTGACTTAAGAGAAAATAAGGATATAATAGGCACATGCTAGAAAGGGGAAAAGAAATATATAGCGACGCTAAGCGTCTTTGGCCATACCTTACAACTAAAGAAAAGAGTGGGGTAATTGGAATGACCGTAGCAGGGGCTACCGCCCTAGGCTTAACCTTAGGCGGCGCATATCAACTAGGCTCTGAGATCTCTCAAATAAGGATGAGATACCTTTGCGCTGGGGAAACAGTACCAAATTTAGATTATTGTACTGAAGATCAACCAGACCTTGCAGGCCAAATACTTCCAATTAAAAGACTCTCTGAAAGCCCTCATATGTCTTTGGACATGAGGAATCGACTAACTCGACGACTCAATGATTTTGATGCGTTACTTGCAGACGACAGCATCATTAAAAGGTGGAGAAGACATCGTGACAAAGATAACCGCACGGCAAAAGTTATTATGTTTAGAACAAGCAAAGATGAACCATTCATGATAGTTATAACTGGGAACGAATCGTCTGGCACATCTGCAGATGATATTAACTCTACCGCCCATGAAGCTCTCGTGCATGGAGTTAATGCATATGTTGAGCATCAAACTAACCCACAGATTTCGTTTGCACCCGACACAACAGAACAAGGCAAGGAAAAAAAATATTTAGAGGAGAAGGAAGCGGAATGGTTTGGATATTATTTGGAGGAAGTTGCACGTCGAGAAGGCTACCCAAGTGAACTTACACATGATGAAAATATGAAGAGATTTGGAGGAGACATGGCTAGGGTAGTATATGAGCTTGAATCAAAGGGCTTTGGGCCAAGTGACCCTGTATATCAATATATCAGCGATATGAGCATTAGATTTATTTATAATTCATCAGCCTCATACACTACTGAAACTGACTCAAAACCATCGCAAGAGGAGAGTCGAGCAGTTTTACGAGGTATCACAAGAAGATGGGAAGGATTTCCTCAAAAAGGCTCAAGGAACTGGATCGTCATTAGAAATTTAGTACATCGAGGTTTGCTTCACCCATCTTACTTACCAAACTCGCCAAGAACGCGGTAGACTTGTAACATGGACGCCTTATTCCACTTAGGAGTCAAACTCTTAATACAAAACACAAAAGGTGAGATTCTTCTTGTCCATAGAGTGAAGAATGATGTTGACTATTGGGACTTCCCAGGTGGGAAAGTAAACAAAAATGAAGCTCTTCTTGACGCCCTTTCCAGGGAGCTCGATGAGGAAATAGGGTTTAGTGTATTTGATGATATACGATTCTATTACGCCTGCCAATCAACTAACATACTACCCAGTGATGATGATATTGGGCTTTTGCTATTTGTATATCGCAGCAAACCTGTTGATAAACTCAATATCAACCTCAGTCCAGAACATGACGACTACAAATGGCACACAATTGAGGAGAGCTCAAGGGTACTAGTGAAGAAATTCGGTCCAGAATTTGCTCAATATCTTTTAACTCTCTCCTAAATAGGAGGTGCTTATTTTAATAATTGATCGCAAGGAATCACTCTTGATCAATTATAATAACGGTACTTATGAAAAACATTGGAAAAATCATCAAAATTGCAAAACCGCTCTATCACCTCATATTTGGGTTAGCTGTTGTTATCTTAATAAATGCTGCCCTAGCCCTCGTTGCTCCAATCATCTCAAAGTTTATCGTAGACACCATTGTGTCACAAATCCAGTTTGGCAAAGGGGACATTGCACGACTGGGCTTTTTAATTGGACTTTCATTTGCTATTAACTTCCTTAGCATCACATTAACCGCAGGGTCAGAGCGACTAGGCGATCATTTTGCCGGACGCTTGAGAAAGTTTTTAACAGAGCGCTTTTATCATAAAGTTTTAACTCTCCCTCAAAGCTACTTTGATAGCGAACTATCGGGAAAGATTGTTAACCAATTGACGAGAGGAATTTTGTCAATCAACAATTTCATGAATACTGCAACGAACTTTATTCTGCCTATTTTTCTTCAAAGCATTTTCACAATTATAGTTATGCTTTACTTCAACGTCTCAATTGCATTCTT
>CAYNEP010000019.1:0-10604 GCA_964396255.1 uncultured Gammaproteobacteria bacterium
TCAAGTTCATAAGAAGTTTCTGATGTCACGCGTACTTGATAATGAGAGAGTCGAGAACACCCACCCTGATCACCCGACCGTGCTTTTTTCTTAGCAAGTTCGAGCGTTGAGACAAACTTATCTTTTTGCGACTCAAGTTCTTTTTGATTTCCAAATCCTCGCATAGACGAGACCGTAATTGAGAAGAAAAGCATCATTAAAAAAACTCCAAGTAAGAGCTCAAATAATGTGAATCCTTTTTGAAATCTTACATCACAAATCCACACAGATTCCTTTTCCTTATTCTTGTCCATAAGGGGTTAGGCAGTAGCGACAATTTTCATCACCCTCAGAACCTGTGCCGCATTCCGCAGCTAAAGTACAATTAGTAGTTCCATTCTCAAGATATGAAGCAAGTGTGAAATCAAGACAGGGCGTAGTTGATGAGGCACTATCACATAAAGCTCCCGTTGAAGTTGTTGGGTTGTAGTAAAAGGTATTATCATCACAATCAGGATCAGTTGGTACAGATTCAAGATATGTGTTTGTACCATCTGTAATCGATGTAGACGGAGTACAATCAATATTTAGCTCGTCAAGGTCTGGATAACTTCCATTGATATTGTTTGACCTATATTGCTCTAGTGCAGAACGTATCTGCTCAAGTTGTGCTTTTCGAGTCGAGTCACGACCTTGCTTGCTAATAGCTCTATAGCTTATAAAGCTTACTGAAGCAAGTAGTCCCATGATTGTTGCAACAACAAGAATTTCAATCAGTGTAAACCCTTTGGATCCATGCTTGCCTTTGACTTGAGTGGTAATACGTATCATTTTTTTATCATTGTACATTTGAAACGCAACATGTCTTGTTTACATCAGTACAATCCTCGGTCTCCATACGATAATCTCCACCGCCTACATCGCGAACGACGGGTGGACAGATAGTGTATGTCTTAGCATCGGAGTCTCCTGCAACAATTTCATATGCATCACCAAGTGGGTCAGTTGGAACAGTTTCCATAATAACCTCTGATGGAGAATCGCACGATATTGATGTTGGGACATTACCAGGAGTATATGACGGATAGTCAAAACTACAAAGCGAATAATGTTGCTCATACGCATCTCGAATCGCCTGAACATCACCCTGACGTCTAGCATCGCGACTCTTCTTTTGCGCTGCAGAATATGAAGTCACACCTAGTCCTATAAGAATTGAGATAATACCAACAACAACAAGAATTTCAATCAGTGTAAACCCCCTCGTACTACACAACACGCCTCTCCTTTGTTTAATATTCATAGTATGTTTATTTGCTTCAATTTATAATGCCTATGGTTCTTCCGTTGAGAATTTATACCCACTATCACATACATAGTTAACATCATCACAATTTCCCGCAACCCCAGCAACATCTGCTGGATTCTCCAAGCATGTACATAGTTCGTATTCAGCTCCTGATCCAACTTGGGTAAATTGATACGACTTTGGGTCTGATCCATTTTTTAAAACTGGATCTCCGGGAACCTTTTTCATATAAGTAATTGATCCTGTGCATGTAGTCTCAGCACCGTTACTACTCCAACACTGCCCGGGTGACGGCAAACCAGTTGGATATAATGCAGGAGACTGATTTTGGCGATAAAGCTCAAGTGACTGTTGCAAGCTCCTTAAATCTGCTTTGCGTTGTGTATCTCGACCCTTCTCACGCACAGACATAAAATTTGGCAAGATGAGAGCGGCAAGACCACTAATGATTGAAATAACCACCAAAAGCTCAATCAGCGTAAAACCAGACTTTTGTCGACTCAACATACCTATAAGCATACACCGCTAGAAAAATGATTGTCAAGCCAGTGCAGACCTACCAAAAAGAAGCACATGATCGATCACCATCTGTGGATTTAGGTTATTTGAAAGCATTAATGATCGGCTATTGATGCACTCTTTTATAAATGATGCATGGGCTGCAGCTTGCGACTTATTATCTACAGCGCCTTGCTTCATAACGTTTCTCGAATGTGCAATAAGTTCATCTATGCATGATGTAGCTTTATCTCTTGTAATTTTATCAGTCTTTGAAAAGAGCGTGTCAATGTACGACGGTAAATCAATTGGGTCACGTTTTTTGGCAGGAGGGGCTAGCTGGATACATTTTACCCGTGAAAGAATCGTTGACAAGACGCTTGATAGATTTGCTGACACTATTATAAATAAAATACGATCGCTATCCTCTTCAAGAGTTTTAAGTAGTGCGTTTTGCGTTTCTTGTCGAGCAGTCTCAAAATCATATAATATCACGGCTCGATTGTCAGAAAATGAACGGGTTGTAAATGGCACAATTGATCGCACTGAATCAATTTTCAGTGATGCACCCTCTTTGGTAAGCGTCATAACACTTGAGGGAGGGATTGAGTTATGCTTCAGCAATGAGCCGACTGCCTTGTCTATTTGACGTTTTGAAGTGCTAATGATCAAGTGTGGAAGCATGGTTTATATCTACAAATTCATTGCATTTTAACAGATTGGTTTGATAGAGTTATATAGTACTATGATGATCCCGACACGTAAATTCCTTCAGCTTTTAGCCCAAGGCAACGTCATTGCTGAAGGTGATATTGAAAAACTTGAACTCGCATCGCTTAAGGAGAATAAACCAATAGATGAATATTTACTTACCGTTGCTCACATTGACAAAACGGAGCTTCTTAAAGCAAAGTCGTCGCTATTATCTGTACCATGGGTCGATGCTGTAACAGTCCCAATTGTCCCTCAAGCAGTCAATTTAGTTAACGACTCTACTGCCAAACAATACAAAGTCATGCCTTTTGATATTGATGAGAAAACAAACTCAGTAAAGCTCGCCATGGCTGATCCATTTGACATTGAAGTAATTGATTTTATCCAAAAAAAGACAGGTAAAAGAATTGAAGCATACCTTGCAAATCCTGAAGATCTTGATAAGGCAATTGATCTTGCGTACTCACAAGGTCTAAGCCCTGACATTACGGAAGCTCTCAAGGACGTAGCACCCGAGGTCAATACCGTCACGACGGAGGACTTAGGAAAGATAATTAAAGAAGCTCCTGTTGCTAAAATTGTCACAACAATTCTTGAATACGCAGTAAAAGGTCGAGCCTCAGATATCCACATCGAGGCTCAAGAAACAAAAACAAGAGTTCGGTACCGAATTGACGGTATATTGCAAGAAAAGCTTGTACTCCCCAAAGGCATTCATGAGGCACTTGTTTCAAGAATTAAGATTGTATCAGGGTTAAAAATTGACGAAAAACGCGTTCCTCAAGATGGGCGATTTAATTTTAAAATTGGTGAAGAAGAGGTTGACCTCCGTGTTTCAACACTCCCGACAGTACATGGCGAAAAAGTTGTTATGAGACTCCTTAAAAAAACTGGCGGTATCCCAACACTTAATGATCTTGGAATGAGGGGACCTCAACTCGCATCACTTGAGGAGGCAATATTAAAACCATACGGCATTATTCTCGTAACGGGCCCAACTGGCTCAGGTAAATCAACAACGTTATATTCCGTACTTAATAGACTCAATAAACCCGGAGTTAACATCGTCACGCTTGAGGACCCAGTTGAATATCAAATAGCGGGGATTAACCAAGTTCAGGTCAATACAGGTGCAGGACTCACGTTCGCAACTGGTCTGAGAGCATTTTTGAGACAGGACCCAAACATAATACTTGTTGGAGAAGTTCGCGACACAGAGACAACTCAATTAGCTCTACAGGCTGCCCTTACCGGGCATTTGGTCTTTTCAACACTACATACTAATGATGCGGCAACATCTATTCCCCGTCTATTAGACTTGGGTGGTGAATCATTCTTAATCGCCTCGGTCCTCAATGCAGTCGTTGGACAAAGAATATGTCGAAAACTATGTGCCTCATGTAAAAAACAATATCCAGCTCCGATTGAGGTTATGCAAAATATACGGGAGAATCTTGGCGATTTATTGCCAGTCCAGTACAAAGATCAAAACTCACAAATGACGCTTTATAAAAATGAGGGATGTTCTGAGTGCAACAACACGGGTTACTTGGGGCGAATTGGTATTTATGAAGTATTAAAAATCAGCAACGCTATAAACAAATTAATTATCCAGCAAGCAACTGCACGTGATATCGAACGAACTGCAATGGACGAGGGAATGATTAGAATGAAACAAGATGGATTCTTAAAAGCACTTGACGGTGTCACGACTCTTGAGGAAGTGTTGAGAGTCGCAGAGGTGTAGAGACGTACAGGTCGAGCCAAATTTGGCTTAAAATAATGTTAGATTTAACATATGACGATTCAAGATATATTTAAATTAGGAGTAGAAAAGCAAGTATCAGACATTCATCTTGTCTCGGGTTACTATCCAGCAATCCGTTCAAATGGAGAACTCCAATATCTGACTACATATCCAGTCATTGACGCTCAAATTGCCCTCGACCTTATGTTGCCTATTCTAAACAGCGAACAGAGAGAAAATCTCGAACTTAATCGAGAGCTTGATTTTGGCTATAACTTCCAGTCGCATCGATTCAGAGTAAATGTTTATTACTCACAAGGTGGGCTATCAGGTTCGTTTCGGCTGATTCCTGATCGTATCAAAACTCTCATTGAGCTTAACTTACCCGAGACACTTCAGCGCTTAACGCAACTTAAACAAGGGTTTGTATTAGTCACTGGACCAACTGGAGAGGGGAAGTCAACAACACTGGCCTCTTTAATAGATGCAATAAATCAATCGACCGCAAGACATATCTTAACTGTTGAAGATCCGATTGAATATGTCTATCCAAAAGCTAAATCAATAATATCTCAGCGGGAAATTGGACAAGACACACATTCGTGGAATGCATCATTAAAGTCAGCTCTTCGAGAAGACCCTGATGTTGTCTTAATTGGCGAAATGAGGGACTATGAAACAATTGCAGCAGCCTTAACAATAGCAGAAACTGGCCACTTAGTCTTTTCAACGGTTCACACTAACTCAGCCTCGCAAACCATAGATAGAATCATAGATGTCTTCCCGTCGCACCAACAAGAACAGGTTAAAATACAACTCGCATCATCACTAAAGTCCATAGTCTCACAAAGACTTGTCCCAAATCTCGATGGAAACGCCAGATTACCAGTGTGTGAGATTCTAATCAATACCCCAGCAGTTGCTTCAATAATTAGAGAAGGAAAAACTCATTTGATAGACAATGTTATTCAGACAAGTTCTGACATGGGTATGTTGCTGCTTGAGAACCATTTGAGCGATCTCTATCACCAAGGGAAGATTAGTAAACAGACTGCCCTTGCATATGCTATTCGTCCAAATGAAGTTAAGCGACTTGTTGAGCAACAACCACAACAGTAACCGCAAACCAACACTTATGAAATTTTCATACACAGCACTTGATAAAGGTAAAACAATAAAAGGCACATACGATGCTGAAAACCAACAAAAGCTCGTTGAGTATCTAAAAACTAAGGGTATGACTGTCCTATCAGTTACCCAGAATAAACCATCGCCAATCGATACGTACAAGGCAACGCTAAGCAAGGTTACGTTTGATGATGTTGTTGATTTCACACGTAAGGTTGCAATGATGTTAAATGCTGGTCTTACCATCATAGATGCACTTGAAATTCTCAAAAAACAAACTGATAAACCCTCACTTACGATTCTCATCAATCAAATTGACCAGGACGTACGAGCAGGATCGAGCTTATCTACTGCTCTTATGAGACATCGAGGAGCTTTTAACAATCTCTACATAGCGCTCATTAGGGCTGGCGAGGCATCAGGAAAACTCGATGAGATCATGATAAAACTTGCTGATAATCTTGATAAAGCGCGTGCGTTTCGAGGAAAGATCAGAGGGGCCCTTGTATATCCTGCCTTGATTATTGTTGCGATGTTTATTGTTATGTTTGTGATGGTGACGTTTGTAATCCCACAGTTATTAAACCTCTATAAGGACTTTGATATTGATTTGCCCATCACAACTGTGATTCTAATTGGCATATCAGGATTTTTTCAAAAAACTTGGCCACTTATTATCGGAGGAGTATTTGGTTTATCAATTTTGTTCAAAAGATATATAGGAACAAAAACCGGCAAGAGAGCTTTTGACGTATTATTGCTTAAAATTCCAGTTGTTAATAATGTCATCCGTATGTCAGCACTTGTTGACTCAACCAGAACTCTATCAATTCTTATAGCGTCAGGCGTTTCAATTCTTGATGGTTTGTCGATTGTTGTTGACACAACAGGAAATATGATATATCAGGAAGCATTTCAAAAGGTATATACCGATGTTGAGAAGGGTGCTGCTATGGGTAAGGCACTTGAGGATACCGGAGTATTCCCACCGATACTAGTCCAAATGGCATCTGTTGGCGAGCAGACCGGAAATCTCGATGATACTCTTCTTAGAATTTCAAAATATTTCGAGATGGAATCTGAGCTTGCAGTTAAGGCTATGACCACACTTATTGAGCCTGCGATCTTGCTTGTTTTGGGTGTGTTTGTTGGATTTTTGGTTATGTCAGTTATCACACCAATCTACAACCTTACAAACTCATTTGGCTGATTTAGTACATTGAACCATCTTTACAAAAATACCTATTGACAACCGTATCAAAATAAGTCTACTATTGATATAGAGTTTTACAAATTTTAAATATAGTATGTTGAATAATCTTAAAAAACGCGCAGGTTTTACTCTTATAGAGTTGTTGATCGTTATAGCCCTTCTTGGAGCACTTGCAGTTGGACTGCTCGCAGCTCTTGATCCATTTGAGCAACTTAAAAAAGGAACTGATACTGGTGTGAGAAACACAGTGTCTGAATTTCATGGAGCAGTTATTAGGTATTACGCAATCAAAAGCCAAATGCCATGGTGTGCTGATGCAACGTGCTCTACTTACGAAGCAGGAGGTGCTGAGCCACTCGCAGCAGGCACAACTCTAACTGATTTTTCTGATGCCGGCGGCACAATTGATAACATTATTGCAACAGGTGAATTGAAGGAGGACTTTATTACTCTAGCAGGTGATACCAACCTGAGCAAAATATATGTTTTCGGTAGTAATGATGACGCAACAATTCAGGTATGCTACCTACCTACATCAAAGTCGCTCACAAACGACCCAAATACAAAATATGATCCATCAAACGGAGCATCAACCGGATGTACCAATACTGGTGATCCAACCACAAACACATGTCTGTGGTGTGTGAAATAATAACTTTGAAATTAAACCGCCCCGTAGGGGGCGGTTTTTTTGTATAGTAGACATATATGAATACTAAAAAAAGTGGATTTACGTTAATTGAATTAATGGTAGTTATGGTGATCCTGGGCATGTTGGCTGTTCTTATCTCTGGGAACTTCTTCAACTCACTCAAGAGAGGTCGTGACACAAGACGTAAAACCGATATTCAAAATATTCAGAAAGCATTTGAGGTATATTACGAAGACATGGGGCGATTTCCACCTGATGACATTCTTGGAGAGACTAAAGTTTGCTATCATAATGGCACGTCATATGACTGCGACCGCAAGGTATACATGCAGACCCTACCTACAGACCCATCAATTGGTACATATGTGTATGAAACAGACCCTGAGGGCACATACTACAAACTGTATAGCTGTATTGAAAACGAAAAAGATATCTCCTCAGGAGTATTATCAAGTGGGGGAGTGCAGGATCCAAATGGGTGGGTTGAGGGATGCGGGTCGGGAGTCTGCACAAACTGTAAGTTTAAGGTAGAGAGTTCAAATGCGGAGTAAATAGCTTATTTCAACTTTTCAAGCTCACTCTCTGCTTCCTGATCGTTTTTAACGATGTGTTTTAAGATATATTCAAAAGATTCTCTCGCCTCAGTGGTCTCTCCAAATTTCGCATGCATTGTGCCTTTTAATAGATACGCATCACGGTAATCGCCTTTAAGTTCAATGGCTTTATTAACTTCGTACATTGCATTTTGAGCAAGTGTGGCTTTAAGAGTTTTATTTGTTGCAGCATCATAATACGATGAGTAGAACAGAGCTTTTGTATATGGTATTTTAGGTTCTGTTGGTGCAAGTTTTTGTGCTGTTGATAACGCGTCAATAGATGTTTCAAAGTCTCTCTCTTGGCCTGATATTTGAAATGCTAGAAATTCAACTTTTGAAGCAGTTTTATAATATAAAAGGTTTTTTCCCGATGATGCTATTGTTTTTGCATTGTATGCCCGCGCTGCCTCAAGAAGCTTCTGACTTGCATTTGGATCCTTTTGACCTAGGTCAGCATGCGTCAATAGGGCAGCTTGCGCAAACGCATATGAAAGCTTATCCTCATACACATGTTCATACTTATATGTAAGAGCTTTTTGTAAATATGAGATTGATGATGGGAAGTCTTGAGACTCAAGATACGCATTACCTAAATTATAGTTAACATCAGCTTTAAAATATGAAACTACAAATAACACAGAACCAACAACCATCAGAACCGGTAATCCATAAGCAACTGGCCAAATTGGCTTTGTCTCATATTTTTTTTGAATTTCATCACTCTCACTTCTTTGTGACAACACAAAAGCTGGAATTAGAAAGAAAAAGAGACTACTTGTTGATGTTGCAAATCCAAAGAAGTTTGTGATTAATAACGCAACATATCCTCCTCCAAGTGCAGTAGCAAGGAATCTGCTTTCACCATTTTGTCTTCTAAGAAAGATATAGAAACACACAGCTCCTATAAGTAACACATAGCTCAGAAACCCTAAAAATCCCGAAGTTGCCAGCATGTTCAAATATTCATTATGTGCGCGATTATAGAGATAATCCCATTCTGAGGTTAGATTGTGAACTACTGGCCGTGTGAAATAGTACGCATACCCAAACGTCTCAACTCCTGTTCCAAATAATGGGTGCATAACGCCAAGCTTTATAGCACCATCCCACACTATTTTCCTTATATCAGATGATTTACTTATAAAAAACTCCTCATTAGGCTGAGTTTTTGTCTTAACTTCCGTTGTAGTATTTATAAGCTGACTAGGACTAAGCATCTTATCAAGTACGGGAATACCGGTCTTGAAGATCGCCATAGCAATAACTCCCACAAGGCCAATAATTAGAAATGGACGCTTTAATCTTAAAATTAATGTTGTCTTATCTTTCTTTAGGAATAAATATCCCATATAAAGCATTGTCACCGAGAAAGCAGCCAGAAGTGCTGACCTTGATTTTGTTGCAAATATTGCAGCATACAGTAGAGATATTGTCAGTACACTTGAAATAGTTGCTTTGCCAAGTAGCTTTGTACCTGACTCTATAGCTCGATTGAAAAAATAAAAAGCAAAAGAAAGATTTACTGCGCAATATGCTCCAAGCCAGTTTGGTTGGCCTAAAGTTGAGAACATTCGAACCGACGGTTTAAAACTTTCTGTCCAGCAACTATTGTTAAGAGCCCCAGTAAACAAAGCACAACTTGCGTCAAATCCATACCAGCCAGAAATCCCCCACACCACAACAATGCTCGCTATAAACACACTTATCTTCATCATTTTCAACACCCACTCTTTGTTAAAAATAAGAGGAATATGTGAAACATAACAGTAGTACAGCACAACATAACTAAAAGTTGAGAGTAGGCCACCGTTAAAACGACCATAGTATCCAAAGATTGAGGTATGTTGATCTATCGAGAAGAGGGTGGATAAAATCTGCGACACTGCAAAAAGTAAAATGAACGGATCAAGAAAGGTTTTTTTAAGTATAATTTTCCTGTGCTGTATCATTTCAAATACCCATACAGCGCTAACTAAACCGGTGACTAAGTAAATAAAGAGAATTTTATTGAACTCGAAAAGCTCTGAAGTCCTGTGATAGATCAACAAAGGCGTTACAACAAAAAGAGATAGATAGAGGAAAGAAAGAACTCTTTTTACTAGATGTGAAGAATTTAAAAACTGCATAAAACATTATGAACACCAACTCAATATCAAGCATTGTATCAAAATTATCGTCCAAGTATTCACATATGTTTGGCGCTGTTGATATCGCCATTGATCTGGGAACTTCGATGACCAGAATTGGCATTGTTGATAAGGGTGTTGTTTTAAAAGAACCTACCTTTATAGGACTCAATACAAAAACCCAAGAATATATTTTCTTTGGCTCCGAGGCCAAACAAATTTTTGGCAAAACACCGGGATTTATTAAAATAATCAAGCCAGTCGAGAATTCTATTCTGTCAGATTTTGATGCTTGCGTTGCGCTTGTTGATGCATTTACAAAAAAGGCTGTTTTCCCTTACTACACTCATAATCGTTTTGTCAGAACTGGATTAAATGCATATGTCTCGATACCCTCAAGCGCGACTGAGGTACAACAAAAAGCAACTGTTGAGGCTGTCAGACGCGTTGGATATGCAAATGCCTATCTCATTCAAAAACCATTTTTGGCAGCAACCGGGGCGGGATTTAATATTTTTGGTCAGACTCCTATTTTTGTTGTTGACATTGGTGCAGGCTCAGTTGAAATTGCAGTTATCATTATGGGAGGAATTGTTGCCTCAAAAACGCTTCTTCTAGGTGGCGACCATTTAGACAAGCAAA
>CAYNEP010000020.1:0-10231 GCA_964396255.1 uncultured Gammaproteobacteria bacterium
GGGTTCATAGGGAATATCCTGTGATAGAAAGTATTTTGAAATGAGCTTCTTATCAAACCTATACGAAAAAGTTTCAGGGTACTTGACGAATACGACAACCAGATAAATAAGAACTACAAGAACAATATGTTTAAGGTGCTTTTCCACTCAACTCCAAGTGTAGCTCTAAACAAACGTCAAGGCAATACCTTTTTTACCAGCGCGACCAGTTCTTCCAATTCTATGAATGTAATCTTCATAAGTAAGTGGCTTATCAAAGTTGATTACGTGTGAAATGCCTTCAATATCAAGTCCGCGTGATGCAACATCGGTAGCAACAAGCACATTAGCCATATTTTCCTTAAATGCCTTTATAGCAGTATTACGACGCTGTTGTGGCTTATCACCATGTAGCGTTACAACCCGATGTCCCTTTTGCGACAACTTTAAAGCAACGTTTTCAACAATTCTCTTCGTGTTAACAAACACTAATGTCTTTGTTGTGGTCTCCTGTCCAATGATCTTCTCAAGTTCGGCTATCTTACTCTCAATTCCAGATACCCTTATAATATTTTGGTCAACATTCTCGGATGGTTTTTGAGAGCTAATAGTGACTGTTTGGGGATTTGTTAAAAATTCTCTTGCAATTTGTCCGACTTTACCAGAGAGCGTCGCTGAGAAAAATAACGATTGTCGCTCTTTTGGAAGATCTGCAATAAGCTCCTTAATTTCATTGATAAATCCCATATCAAGCATTCTATCAACCTCATCAAGCACAACTGCATTAAAACTCGTTAATGACAACATGCGACGATTAATCAAATCTTTTAGTCGACCTGGAGTTCCAATGACAAAATGAGGTCTTTTTCTCAACTGTTGATCTTGTATTCTCATAGAACCACCACCAATGCATAGCGTGCTATATGTACCAAGACCTGTGGTTAGAGGAAATAATTCATCTCGTATTTGAGTTGCAAGCTCCCGAGTTGGAGTGATGATTAGCGTGTTATGACGTCTATCAATAAGCGTTTTATGGATAAGAGGGATCAAAAAAGCTCCCGTCTTTCCTGTTCCAGTTTGTGCAACGCCAATAACGTCAAGACCTGACAAAATAAATGGTATTGTCTGATCTTGAATTGGAGTTGGTGTTGTGTACCCCTTTTGTGAGATTCTTGCTTTTAACTCTTCTGCAATTTCAAAGTCAGCAAACTGATGTGTGGCCGTATATTCAACTTCATCTATAGGAGCTACTGCTTTATTTACAAAATGGCTGTCGGGCATATTTTGACCATAGCCTGACTGACGTCTTGGGCTTCTGCCAAATGAACCTCTATTATTAAATCTCGAACCACCACCGCTATAACGGGAACTTCCACCACGACTACCTCCATACGTATTTTTATACATAAAAAATTAGAAATAATAAAAAGATGAAGAATGACTCCGCAGATTTACAAGTTTGATCGCATCAAAACGCAGACTCTATTCGTCAAATGTAATTCATTGTAACACATATCTCCAACATTAACAACTGATATAGTGTATACTACATTTGTTCTACTATTAATCTTAAACATTTTCTGAAAAACTATTCAGTAACTGAGGATTCACTAGTGACACATATCGACAGGAGGTGAACTACATGGATAACAACAAACTTTTTATTGGAAATCTTTCCTTTAACATCAACAGCGAGGGACTTAAAGAGCTATTTGCGAAATACGGTGAAATTACTGATGCTGTGGTCATCTCTGACCGCGACACAGGTCGCCCTAAAGGCTTTGGTTTCGTAACCTTTGCAAATGCTGATGATGCCCAAAAAGCACTCGAGATGAATGGTCAAGATGCTGATGGACGACCATTAGCCGTTTCAATCGCTCGACCTAGAGAAGACAAGCCAAGAGGCAACTTCAACAGAGGCGGTGGCGGTGGTGGACGTAGATATTAAACTACTTTAAAAAAATAACTAAAGGCAGGGGTAATACCCTGCCTTTTTGTATAATAGCCCCTATGTTGGTCCAACTACAATGCTTGATAAAGGCATGTGATGAGCTCGATTTGTCTTATAGATTTTATGATAATAATCATAACGTTATTTCTGTGAAGACAGCCAAGGGTGATGTTTGGTTTGCAAATAGCGCCGTTGGGATAAACTCTGACACAGATAACAATATCGCAGTTGACAAATTCTTTACCTACTCACTGTTGAAAACAGTGGTAAATATGCCAAAGACATCATGCTTTGTTGATCCTTTTATTCGTGAGAAATACAGTCAATATGCTCAATTTAAGTGTTACGCGGCGATAGCAGATGAAATAATGCAAAGTCACATATTGCCCTGTATTATCAAACCAACCAGAGGAACTCATGGTGTTAATGTGTTTGCATGCTCAACCAAAGAGGAAGTACTCAACGCAGTCACTGCCGTGCTTGACCCACGCTCTAAAGACTACGACTATACAGTTTTGGCTCAGGAGTATATCAAACCTCATAAAGAGTATAGAATCGTTATGGTGCGTGGAAAAATTCTATTCATTTATGAAAAGGATTTAACCAATGCAGTTTTTAAAGGAAACTTAAGCCCACTTCATTGGGAAGATGCAAAAGCTGTTCTTGTGAAAGATAAATTAATCATTTCCAATTTTCAAAAAGTAGTTGACAAGCTCTATGCTCAGTTTCCAATCGCCTTTGCTGGTCTTGATATAATTATTGATAATAGTGATAAAAAATACTTACTTGAGGTTAATTCACGACCTGGATTTAAGCTTTTTATTGACGATAATGGAGATAGGGAAATTGTTGATATGTATAAGAATATACTAATTTAGCTTTTGAATAAAAACTAGTACAAATCCATCTGGATCGCGCACAACAACTTCGCGCGTTCCCCAAGGAAATTCTTTTGGTGAGACAGCTATGTCGTAATTATTCAAAGTACAAATCCCAATAATCTCATCAATTGAATTAGTATGAAGCATTGCGGAGACTTTTGATGATTTGATTGGCTCGCTAAACACACGCTTCTTTACTGCAAGATGACCATCAGCAATTTCAATAATTGCTCCATTAATTTCAAATACAACTCCCTGATACCTCTCAGGTGCCGTTGGAAGAGTCTTGTCAAACTGTGACCTAAATACATCATTACCATATGCAAAGACAGGCTTGAGCCCAAATGACAAATAAAATTGTAGTGATTTCTCTATGTCCTTGACCTTGAGATGTATCCCAAATCTACCAATCATATGTATGTGAATATGTAACAGCTTGATGTTACAACTTTAGACTGTTATAGTAAACAGAACAACATACATATATACGTACATTATGACAATATTCTATACAGCAGCTTTTCATGGAAAACAAACATATCAGAAGCAATATGACATGGTGCTAAAAGCAATCAAACAGACTGGTGCCAAAATTATATCTCCTGAAATTGGCAACTACCTGGATGTTCTCAATACTGCTCAAAAAAAGAATTTAAAAGACGAACGTCTTCTTCATTATGAAGCTATTCGTAAAGGAATTCTGTTGGCAGATGGCGTTATCATTGAGGCAAGCTTCGAATCATTTCAACTAGGTGCTGAGGCAGCTTTTGCACTTGAAAATAGCAAGCATCTTTTGTGTCTTTCTGTAAACGAGAATTTCTCAGATAAAATGAAAAGACGCTACTTAAGAGGAGCGCAGTACAATGAGCACAACATCGAGGAAATTGTGGAGGAGTTTGTCAAAATGGTTGAGATGGAGCATTTTTCAGAACGATTTAATTGTTTTCTAAGCCCTATACAAATTGCGCATATAAAACGCAAAGCAAAACTTAGGAAGATGAATACATCTGAGTACGTCAGACAGCTTATTGATGATGATAGGGGAATTTAAGATTAGCGACCAATTACATCAAGCAAAGTAGTTCTCAAAGTCTCAAGGCTATCCACATCATGGATCGAACAAACCAAAGCAGTAAGCCCCATTTTATTAAAGTCTCTAACTGCCTTATCGATAACATCTTGATCAACTAGATCTGCCTTATTAAGCACCAGAATTTCTCTCTTTTCAAGAAGTTCGGGATTGAATTTCTTAAACTCTTCTCGAACTGTTTTATATGCGCCAATAAGATCATTTCCAGTTAAATCAATACAATGAACGAGGATTTTTGTCTTCTCTATGTGTTTTAAGAATTTTATTCCCAGCCCCTTACCATCAGCAGCCCCCTCAATAAGACCTGGAATATCAGCAATCGGATGCGTACCTAACATACCAATGTTGGGATTTAAGGTTGTAAATGGGTAGTTGGCAATTACAGGATTACTGTTGGTAAGCTCGGCAAGCAAGCTACTTTTACCAGCATTTGGCAACCCAATAAGTCCAATGTCTGCAATCAATCGAAGATTAAAATGAAATTCCTTCTCCTCTCCCGGCCCTCCTATTTGAGCATAGGTAGGGGACTGGTTGGTAGATGATTTAAACTCAGCATTTCCCTTCCCACCATAACCACCTTTAACTAATACAATTGGCTCTTCATCAACTATTTCGTATGAAACTCCTGTTTGTGTTTCGGTTATCTTTGTACCTATTGGTACTTTAAGTACAACGTCCTTGGCATTCTTACCTGATGAATTTCTATAACTCCCATGTTCCCCGTTTTCTCCCTTAATTACTTTTCTAAATCTAAATTGACCCAAGTCAAATGCGTTGTGACTTCCTTGCGCAAGCACACTTCCGCCGTGACCACCATTGCCACCATCAGGTCCACCTCGAGCGGTTTGCTTTGTCCTACTAAAAGAGTTTTTGCCATCGCCACCTTTTCCAGCCTTGATAATAAGTGTTACAGAATCAACTAACATATAGTGGTATTGTACCACTGTTAACTTTAGTTCGTCTTGGCGGCCAGTTCTGAAGCTTTTTGACTCATGTATACTGCAAGTCTAATATCAAGGTCAGTTATTTTGTCATCAGCATCATGAGTTGATATTGTTATTTCAACTTTGTTGTATGTATTGGTCCATTTTGGATGATGATTAATTCTCTCACACTCGAGAGCAACCTCAGTTATAAAACGTATTGCAGATATAAAATCTGAGAATATGTATTTAACATGTAATGTGTTATTAACAACTTTCCAGTCAGAGAGATTTTTCAAAGCTGCATCAATATCGCTACTCGTCAATACATTGTGATCAGGCATAGTTATCAGTATAGCATGATGATAATCATGACTTGTACATCATTAGAATATATCACGAGCTAAAATAATCCTTGCTTCAACTCGTTTAGATCAAACTCGACCTCGAAAGTCGTTCTATCTCCAACGTTGACGTAAAGCGAAAGTTTATGTGAGCTCTCTTTTTTTATAATTCCCCCACATGAATATACAACGCGTCTATGTTTGTGTAGCTCCTCAATTAATTGTTTGCCTTTACTATCAACAAAGTCATTAGGTGTCAAGATCGGGTCAGGCGCCACCTTCACAGTAAATGTATTATTATCTCTGGTTAGTTTTGCACGTCCGATACTGTAAATAAATGATTCGACACCATCGATTATTCTTTTAGTAATTCCATGCACTATAAAAAGAGCTTCAGAGGGGTTTAGCCAAAGAGGTGGCATTGTTGTGCCAATTCTCCATGATGCCCAATGGAGATCGGTTGGAAACTTAATATCTGCAATTTTCTCAGCATTTTGAGAATGCAGTGAGAATACCAATAGTTTGTGGTTATTTTCGTCACCCTCAGGTCTAAATAAATACGTATTACCATCAATAGGAGTTAGATTTTTGCCAGGACCAAATGTATCAATAATTAAGAATGGTGGTAACTCTTTCTTCCAAGAACTATGAGAATCAATCTTAACAATAGCAGGAAAGGGGACAGGATTGCCTTGTTTGTCCCTCAAAACTGCAGTTAGCCCAATTACTAAATTTTCATTTGGCATCTCAATGACTCGAGGGTCTTCCAATGTCACTCCATCGTAAAGTGGTCTCCAAATAACTTTTTCATTTGTGATCGAACCATCCTTACTCATCTCAAAAAGCTTCAGTATGCCAATGTCAGGCTCACCGGCTACTCCAGGTTTTGCAACCTCTCGTCCAATAAAATGCAAGGATCCATCAGATAATTTCTGCCAGACGGCGAGGTTGTATCTTGCAATGTTTATATTCGGAAAGATCGGTTTAACTTTTTGAATTTTCATACAGCATTTTCGTTATCACCACATTCGACATAAGATAGGATACGAGCGATTCAGCACCTTGATTTAAGTTAACTCTATCAGGATGTAACCCGTCATAACATCCACCAGTAACCTCGTCATACAGCTTTAAGTTTAATGAATTATTACCAATAAACCAACTAAAGCATTTTTTAGCAAGATCTAAATATTTCAGATCACCTGTTATGGAATACATACTTTGGAGTGCTAGCATCATTGACGCAGGATCCTCAGGTTGTTGGTCATATTCACTCCTAATATCCGTATTTTTATACCAATGTGTGTGGCCGATTGGCCTATACATTTCACTAGTAAAGGTTTTAAGTATCAAGAAATCTAATGATTTGATTGCCTTGTTTAAATAGTTTTTATTATGTGTAAGCACAGATGCTATGCCTAAACTTTCAGATAGAATGGCATTATTGTATGCCAAGTATGATTCAAACCAATGCCATGTTGTTGTTGAGTTACTTCTAAGAGACGAGACAAGCTCATCGGCGTGATGTCTAAGATATGACAACAATATTTCTTTTTTTTCAGGTAGAAAGTCGATAGTAAGTGACAGGGCTTTGATGACAAATGCCCGAGCTCGCAGATGTGTAAGACCAGATCCTCGTTCAATTGACTTAAGAAATAACTCTTTTGCATTGGTGCGAATTTCAGTGGAAAGTGAAGTATTACTCAAAATCTCGCCCAAACCCCAGAGCCCTCTGGCATGCGCCTCTTCTAAATCTTCCATCATATTTTGGTGGCTTACTGTTGAGCCTGAGTAATTTATGTAGTTTGTAAATGTTCCGTCACTATTCTGACACATACTCAAAAATGACAAATATACTTTAATAAGATCTTCGAGTTCTTTTGTATATTTTGATTTAATAACCCAGCTACATAAAACCATAGCTCTGGTATTATCATCAAGAGTGTAGCCAAAATCCTTATTTGGTTGAGTTAAATTTGCAAACTGGAATATGCCTGTTTTGTCTGTCATTTTAATTAAATGATCTAATTTAAGCTGAGGTATCATTGAGTGTGATAATAATGAAATATATTCTCTTGCTACATTACTCCATAGCATATGTCGAGTTTGAGCATAAGCAGCTTTGTGCATTTTTCTAAGTGCCTTTTGATTTCCCAGTAACTCCATAAGAACATTCGTTAATGCCTGCGAATCTTGAATTGGCACCAGACGCCCAGTCTCTGGAGTTATGACCTCTTTTGCCTGAGTAAAATTGGTACTTACAACGGCTCGTCCGGCACCCAAAGCATAGGATAATGTTCCACTTACTGCCTGATTTGGATTTATTGAAGTTGAAATGTATATATCAGTTGCTTTTAAAAAATCGATTAAATCAGGAACAGTCATGTATTGGTCGTAAAATTTGACATGTTTTTCAAGATGAAGATCTGTCACGAGTTTAACGAGCTCAAGTCGATATTTTTCTCCTTCCTGTCTTCTTACTACAGGATGAGTTTCACCCAAAACTAGATAGAGTAGAGTTGGATGTTTTTTAATAACAGGAGGAAGTGCTCGTATTGCATATTCAATGCCTTTGCCACGGCTAAGCAGACCAAAAGTATTTAACACGATATGACTTCCTAACTCGAGTTTCTTTTTAAAAAGTCTTGGGGTACAAAAGTCAGTTGGATGTATTCCGTGAGGTATCACGTGCACTTTCCCTATGCTCGACTGATAATTCTCTTCAATTATTTCCTTTGATTTTTTTGTTAAAACAACAACAGTATCGCTATGCTTGATAACGCTTGCGGTTACTGACTTCATATGGGCTGATGGAGTTGGGAGAACAGTATGAAGCGTTGTTAGAATTGGTTTTTTACAATACTTAGTAAATGACAAGATGTTTCTCCCGTCTTTTCCTCCAAATATTCCATATTCGTGCTGGACTATAACCCCAGTTATATGTGGGTTTCGATTAATAACTCCAGCTAACTTTCTAAAGTCTAGAGAATTATTCTGATCAATCTCCCACTCAACCTCAGGGCTGTATTTATATGTGTCAAGAGTCGTAAAATTTAACGCTGCTACTTTGCACGAGATTACCTGTCCCAGAAAATTCTGGCTCGATTGAAGTAGATCCTGTGTAAATGTTGCAATTCCACATTCGCGGGGAGGATACGTACCAAGAAACACAATGGTGTTAACACTATTTTTTGGTGTGATACCGCAAGTATACTCCTATTTAACTCATAACCTATAGTGAGTAATGTGAATCATTCAATTATCACGCGAAGTATTAGTTAGGTTAAGTTGAGTTCACTTGATTTAACTATATATGCCACTACAATAGGTATATGTCAAAACATCACGAAATTCATAAAATTCAGGCAACCATTCTAAGAACATTACTTTTTAAACCAAGCGCAAGGTTTGCCGAGCTTAATACAGATGGAATTTCAACTGATCAATTTGCATTTCATGTCAAGAAATTGCAAACAGATAATTTAATTATCAAGACTGAAGATGGGGGATACTCGCTTACAGGCGAAGGTAAGGAATTTGCGAATCGTTTTGATACAGAAAAGATCGCACTAGAGCGCCAAGCAAAACTGGGAATACTTGTTATCCCAATAAACATTGTAGATGGTACCACTCTCTACCTGACTCAAACGAGACTCAAGCAACCATTTTATGGATTTAGAGGTTTTATTACCGGTAAGATCTCATGGGGTGAGGAAATTTTTCAAACTGCATCTCGTGAACTTGAGGAAGAGGCTGGATTATCAGCATCTCTTGAGCTTGCTGGAATTGAACATAAAATGGATTATGATAAAGAAACAAACCAAATCCTTGAAGATAAGTTTTTTTATGTAGTTCGCGCGACAAAAGTAAAAGGAGTTTTGATTACTGACTTTGAAGGAGGCCGAAATACATGGTTAACCCAGGACGAGATTTTATCTGACAAAAGCGTGTTTCAAGACGTAAGTCTCTTGCTTAATAAAATTGCTGAGCCAACTTTGTTTTTCCATGAACAAAAGTTTTATTACTCTAAAAAGCAATACTAAATCACAACTTCTAGGTCTATTTTAATCTCTCCAAAACACCTCGACGTTTGACTATGTCTTTATAGTCCCACTGAATGTCACGAGCTTTTGTGAGCCATCGACGTAAATCATCCACATTAATTTGTTCAATGCTCGTGTACAGCACCTGAGAAGCCTTAAATGTACCTTCTTTTTGCAAGTCAGGTTCGTCAAAGCTTTGGCCACTCCAGAACAGAAGCTGGACGCTTTCTTTGAGCTTGCTATACCCAGCTATAGGATTTCCATTTAGAAACCAAACAGGGTGGCGATGCCAGACCTTACTTTCAGCATCCGGCAAAGAGGCATCAATTATTGTAGCTAAAAGATCACATATTTCCTTTTCTGGTGAAGGTATTAAGCTGTTATAGGCTTCTATATCTTTATTCATATTCAAGTTATGGCTGAGTCGGCTCAAGCAGAACCCAATTTTTTGAAACTGTGGGATCGGAGCACATGCTTCGATTAAAACAACACGGCCTTCTTATGCCGCGATTCAGTTTATCTAATGCAATTTCTATATGCCTTTTTCGAGTCTCAGTCGTTTTAACAGCTCGTATCCAACGAATCCAATCCCATCGTGCAATGGGTGTAATATCATCCCATACTTTCTTGGCTTGAGGGGAAGAAGTGAGTGCAGCTTCAAGATCATTCGGAATTTCCGGTTCAATCCATTCTTTAGTTGGTTCTATTGCAACCTTAACCGTGTCGCCGGATGTAGCACCAGCTTTATCAAGCAACGTTCTATCAGGCTTAAACCAATGACTTGGTTTATTTCCATACATATATCTCCCATCTGGCTCCAGCAAGGTTTTAAACTGCACACCATTAACTGTTCCTGTAACCATCGTCATACCTCGTGATGGAAGTTTGGAGGAGGCATTTTCAGGCAATTTAAGAATAATTTGTGATCCAATGTTTATAAGTCTTGCTTCAAATTGTATCTGTTCTTTTTTATCATTATCAACGACATTCACAATATCAATGATAGCAATTTTCAACGTA
>CAYNEP010000021.1:0-7992 GCA_964396255.1 uncultured Gammaproteobacteria bacterium
AGAGCAGGAGCCTTTTAAGCTCTTGGTCGTGGGTTCGAATCCCACCCGACTCACAGTTCTAGCTTTTTTTGTTTATAAAGTTTAGGATCCGATCCTGAATATAACGAATAGACGTCGAGCCAGTTAAAAACTTTGAGACCTTTTCCGATTGTCTTGCTATCCTCTCAATCTCGACTTGAGATATTCCAGGTTCACACTCAATAACATCTCTAACTTTTCCATCAACCTGGATAGGAACCTTAATGCGAGTCTTTTGCATTAAAGATGTGTCGACTTCAGGCCAACGGGACAAATGAATTGACTGATTCTCATTAAATATCTCCCTCCAAAAATGATCTGCTATAAACGGCGCAAATGGGGCAAGTACCTGTAAGAACTTTTTTGCATCTTGTCTGTTAAGGCTTCCTCCAGCCTCCCAGGTGTTTATGAACTTCATCATAGCAGCAATTGATGTGTTAAATTTCACGTCCGGTATATCCTTAGTGATCTTGTCAATTACATTTTGGAGCTCCACAGCAATCAAACTATCACTTTCTTGGTTATCATTTACAATTTTGGCAGAATCATTGTATAAATGCCAAATACGCTTAATAAATCTAAAACTTCCTTGCAAAGCTTTGGTTGACCACGCTACTTCCTGGCTAAAGGGTGCCATAAACATCTCGTAAATTCTCAACGTGTCAGCACCATACTCGTCTACCACCGTATCGGGGTTGACAACATTACCCAATGATTTGCTCATCTTGCGGTTATCCTCAGCAATAACAATACCCACGCTCTCGAGCTTTAAAAATGGCTCATTAAAAGAAACATAGCCCATATCACAAAGAAACTTTGTCCAAAATCGAGCGTATAGCAAGTGCAATACGGCATGCTCAGCCCCACCAATATACCAACTTACTGGGAGCCATTTGGTCATAGCTGCCTGCTCTAGCTCACCTCTAACATCAAATGCATTATCTTCCTGATTCCAAAAAGGATACGCCATAAAGTACCAACTTGAGCCCGCCCAGTTTGGCATCGTGTCTGTCTCTCTCTTCGCATCACCACCGCAATGTGGACACGTCGTTTTCACCCACTCATCAACCTTGGCAAGTGGCGACTCTCCCGTACCGGTTGGTTCATATTTTGGCAAATATGGCAGCTCTAGTGGTAGACTTTTTTCATCAATTGGGAACCATCCATACATCGACTCATTAATCTCCTTCCAATTTTCTGATATATTCTGATCCATTTTAGGACTATTTGGATATATGTTTTCTGATGAATCTTTGCTAATTTCCCAAAATGAGATTTTTTTGTTGGAACAGTTACCACAATAAATCATCGGAATTGGTTCTCCCCAATAGCGCTGTCTTGAAAAGACCCAATCTCGTAAATGATAAGTTGTTTTTCGCTCACCAATTCCCTCTTGCTCACTAAAGTTGCAAAATGCATCAACTACCTCGTCCACCTTTTTACCAGTAAAATCCCCAGAATCAACAAGCGTCCCCTCATTGTCATGGGCGTTTACTGGCATATTTCCGACTCGCAAAACAACTTCTTTAAGTGGGATGTTATATTTTTGTGCAAACTCAAAATCACGCACGTCATGAGCTGAACATCGAATTGCACCTGTCCCAAAATCCATCAATGCAAAATCAGCTACCCAAATGGGCATCTTAGCCCCTAAGTTAAATGGATCGTTGGCATAAAGTCCTGTAAATACTCCAGTTTTGCTTTTTGTATCTGCCATTCTATCAACCTCACTCTTTGACTTTGTCTTCTCAACATACTTGGTGAGAGTATCAATAGTTGCCCTATCTGGACAAGCAATTTCTCCTTTAAGCAGCGAGCCAACAAGTGGATGCTCTGGGGCAACAACAATAAATGTATCGGCATAGGACCATGCTGGATAAGCTGTGAAGGTATCCAAAACATATCCCTCTGCCCCATCAATTGTGTGATGGATAATCATGCCAGTCTTCTTTCCTATCCAATTCTTTTGCATTTCAAGTATTCCTCTTGGCCACTCTAACCCTTCAAGATCCAAAAGCAATCTATCGGCGTATTTAGTGATTCTAAAAATCCACTGTGGAAGATTTTTCTTTGTAACCAAATTTCCACATCGCTCATGAGTCCCATCAGGCAAGACCTCTTCCTGTGCAAGTCCTGTTTTACATGCATCACAAAAATATACCTCTGTATTTTTTTTATAGAGCAAACCAGCTTTGAAAAACTGGATAAATAACCACTGTGTTAGCGCATAATATTTTGGATCGCATGTAGAGAGTTCTTTTTCCCAATCATATGACAATCCCAATCTTTGTATTTGTTTTTTAAAATTCACTATATATTCTTTTGTAAGATCTGATGGATTCACACCAAGTTTGATTGCAGCATTCTCAGCAGGCAACCCAAACGCATCCCATCCCATAGGAAACAAAACAGCTTTGCCTTGCATTCGCAAAAATCGTGCTATCACATCTGTTGCCGTATAAATTCTCGCATGACCCGTGTGAATACCCGCACCAGACGGATACGGAAACATCCCAAGAATATATTCCTTTTGAGGGAGTTCTTCGTTTGTTCTATACACACGCTCCTTCTCCCACGTCGTTCTGATTGCGTCTTCAAACTGTGATGGCTGATACGGCTTTGACATATGAATGCAATTATAATTGAGCAATGTCCATAATACAAAGGACACCAATCTCTGTCGCTCCAGAACAATATTTAGCAATTAGTGTAAGATCTGAAATTAGCATAAAGTACCCAGTCTGCTAACAACTTACATAGCAGGTTTTCATCTTTAAGAAGCCTCTACTTAAAAATAGTAGTGAGATGTATATCAATTTAGACTGATAGGATGAGATTTGTCTCGTATGAGATCCTGAAGCCGTCTTCTGACTGTATTTAGTCTTAGCTCTCTATATGTCGTCTCCATGACCATAACAAGCATCTTGCTTTTTTGTTTTGCCTCTTGTAATGAAATTGATTTAACTCCGTTAGTATAGAAATGAAAAATCTCATTTCTCCCCTCTTTCCATGCATTCCAAATTAAGTCAGAAAGTTCACATCCAACCTTGTTACAAATCTTTCCGTATATCGACTTATTCCGAAGTCTTCTTTGTAAATTTGGTGACATCACCTTGCCAATTCTAAAATGCCTTGAACGATATTCCAAACCAGATATAAATCCTAGATCATAAAATATCTGTTTTAAGAATCCTTCGTAGGATTTGGCAAATGGGAAGACTACAAATGAAAAGTCTCTAAAGCTCCCCATGTGTTTCTCTGCTTCGTCAATTAAATGTATTCCTTCATCAATCAGACTATTCCCCTCTGAAGATAAATAGTTCCTTAAATCATAGGATAGTTCGATGTCAGACATTGCACACTCAGTGTACCAATAAATAGAATTGAAAATCAAATTTCAAAAGCGCATAATACGTGAAAACACCATGAAAGCGGATCCAATTTTAAAAAAACTTATCAAACTTGAAGAAAAACGACAGAAGACAGGTCTCGAACTCATCCCCTCTGAGAATTACGCCTCAAAACAAGTCTTAAGCTTCCTTTCAACAGTTTTGGGCAATAAATATTCAGAAGGTTATCCCAAAAAAAGATACTATGCGGGTAATGAATTTGTTGATGACGTTGAGCTTTTAGCAATACAGAGAGCAAAAAAACTTTTTAATGTTGAGCGTGTCAATGTGCAGCCCTATTCTGGTTCTCCAGCTAACTTAGCTGTGTACCTTGCAACATGCAAGCCTGGCGATACAGTGATGGGTCTCAACTTATTTGATGGAGGGCACTTAACCCATGGATGGAATGTTTCAGCAACAGGAATCTTCTATAGAAGCATCCCCTATCACGTGACAAAAGACGGACGTATAGATTTCGATGAGCTCGAGCGTCTTGCAAAAAAACACAAACCGAAACTCATCTGGGCAGGTGCTACTGCTTATGTTTATAAGTATGACTACAAGCGATTTGCTCAGATTGCTGACTCAGTTGGGGCATATTTAGCATGTGATATTGCACACGTTGCAGGGCTCATTGCAGGAGGTGCCCATCCATCACCCATTGAATATGCACACGTTGTGACTACAACCACTCACAAAACACTGAGGGGCCCAAGAGGAGGTATGATTATGGTGACTAAAAAAGGATTACAAAAAGATGGGGATTTAGCGAAAAATGTCGACCGTGCAATTTTCCCTGGACTTCAAGGAGGACCCCATGATCATCAGACCGCAGCAATTGCACAAGCATTATACGAAGCATCACAGCCATCATTTAAAGCGTATGCAAAACAAATTGTCAAAAATAGCAAAGCATTGGCCGTTACTTTGACCAAACATGGAATCGAACTCGTTGGTGGTGGTTCTGAAAATCACTTGCTTCTGATTGACTTGTCAAACACGCATGGAGTTGGGATGGGGGTATTTGGGCAAGACGCGCTAGACTTTGCAGGACTCACAACAAACAAAAACACCATTCCGGGTGAAAAATCATCTCCTTTTTATCCATCTGGAATACGACTAGGAACACCTGCCATGACAACACGAGGTTTAAATGAGGTTGATATGAAATTTGTTGGTGAAAAGATTGTGCAAGTACTTGACGTTATCAAGGGCTTAAAACTACCATCAGACACAAAATCAAGACTTGAATATATTAGGAAATGTCGACTTGATCTAAAGAATAATAAAGTAATTAAAAAAGTACGTCAGGAAGTAAAGGAACTCAGTTTGCTGCATCCCCTCCCATAAAAAAATGCTTATTGAACAATGAATATCGCAACATCAGCTGCCACAGACTCTTCTTGTGCAGGATAAGGACCAACTTCTCCACCCAACGACTTTGCAATATCTTCTGCCTCTTTTGCAAAGGCACCTTTCAAATCAACAACAAGCGTTTTCTTATATGTTCCATCAGCATCCCCTCTCTTCACTACTTCAAAGTTAACAGACGTTTCTTTACTTAACTTGCTTTCTATGGTTTTAGTTAAGCCTGATATGTCAGTTGTATTAAACAGAGCAAGCTTCACAATAGAAGGTGTTGGACTTACGCTTTGTGTTATTTGTGCCGATTGAGTGGCTTGAGGCTGTTGCTCAACTCCATCTTGAGGTTGATCTGTTACTGAGATTGTCACAAATTCAATGATTCGACCAGTTGATGGACGATACAAAATTGCTTTTTTTGCTTGCGTGTAGATCAACACATTGTCTCCATTTTCAGCACGTGCGTAGAACGGTTCTTTAGGTAGCTTTGTCTTATCCTTAACAGTTGCAAATGTCGGCACCTCTTGAGGAAGATCAATAAATTTCGATATGGTAGATAAAACTTTTGCAGCTTCACTACGGCCTGATTTATTTTGAAGTTGATAATAGAAAAATACCGATAATCCACCTAAAACAACTACCAATAACACTAAAATAATCTTGGATTTATCACTGGACGCAAAGGGCATCTTCATAATCTTACCAGTATACCAAAATTCACTACCATGTCATCGATGACTCAACTCCAGAAACCACACCCTTACCATGTCTCATTAATTGAGGAAGCGTTAATCCCATATTAGTCCATAAAAGATAACCTCTGTTACTATTACACGTCTCAGCAACTGGCTCACTATCACTCGCCTCTCCGGCCGTTGAACCTCCAAGGTTTCCATCCGATGCAAAAGTCCATGAGTTTCCGCAGGCAGATGGCTGACTTGTTAACGTTACGTTTCTCTCCACTCCCGAGTCAGGTGAGGTTGCTTCATCAAACGTCATATTTGTCCATGACTTTGCACCTGCATCAAGTACTCCACCTGCTACTGAGAGATACTCATCGGTTCCTCCAGCATCATTGACAGCGTCATCAAATACACCACCACTCATATTCGTCACAGTTCCCGATGAGATAACAACACCGCCAACTGATGCATCTAGCCCTGTAAAGCTATAGTAGTTGGCATCAATTGTTCCACCGCTTATGGTAAAGGCATACCCCGTGGTTGCACCGCTGTCTTTTTGGATTAATGTTTTATTAGCTGCTGTGCCACCTTTAAGCTCGACAGTTTCTCCCGACCCAACAGTATACCCATCAGAATTTTGCATCATTGTGATACTTTTTTGTGTGCTCGTGTTGTTTGAATCAGGAAATACCATAAACGTATATGTATCGCCAACAACATAATTTGAAGCTCCGTCTTGAATAGTAAATCTCACGCCAGTTGTACTCTCGGTATAGGTACACGTGCCACCTGAAAGAGCACAAGTCGTTGGCGAGGCCGTCCCTCCTGATCTTGATATGGTAAAGGTTGGATCATTTCCGTTGGCGGTTGTAACAGTTGCACGGTAGACCTCAACAGTTGACAAAGCTGTTGTTAGTGTAATTTGGATATCAGAGTCCTCAGTTCCAGTACCTGTGTAATAATGTGGAGTTGCTGAATCCTCGTATATATTATCAGCATAGTTATATTTTTCCGTTTGCTCAGACTGAGGTGTTTCAGCATTTGAATTAGGGACAACATAATCATTCCATATTTTTGTCGCCCCGCCTGACTGGTCATGTTTAAAAGAAGCCAGAAATGCATTTGTTGTCGACACTCCAGACACCTCCGTACTTGAACCGAAATAGCTATTATAAAATCTTGCTGTATGTGCGCCAGTACTTTGATATCGTACATCAGTACTTCCATTTGCTGAATAATATCCATACAATTCCTCAGCACCAATAATATCGGTTGCTGACGCGTTGCTTATATCAAGATGAACGGTTGCAACATCAACTCTATTTGACCCAAGATATATTGTTTCTGTTGAGGGAATATATATACCTTGTGCAGTTGAGCCAATAACGTCATTATCAACTAATATGTTCTCTTCTGAATTGTCAATGTAAACCCCATACGTAGCTCCGTCGTATACTTTATTTCCATATGCAGCATGCCCACTTCCCAATTGCAAGACCACGCCCTCATCAACGTCACTTACAATATTGTTGTATATAACGCCCTTGGTTGCTGCATAGTAGATGATACCCTCACCATTTTGAGTAGCATCCCAGGTAGTGATTCTATTTCCAATAATCTCAGAACTAGAAGTCCCTGCAAAATCAACTCCTTCTGATGCGAAATTATAAATGTAGTTATTAAATGCGCCGCTAGTATTTGCACTTGTTAAATTACTACATGAGTCACACCTAATCGTTCTATGACTATTCGTTATGTATGATTTTTCAACTAAAAATCCCTCACTTGCATTTGCAGCATCAATACTTGCACCGTTAATTCCATACTTATTAGAGGTCTCGGCGCCAAGATCACTTGCCTTTGCATAACGCATGATCATTTCACTTTGTGATACATTGTGGATATAGCCATTATTCGTTACGTTACCAACAACCTCTGCATAATCGAGAATCTCAAATCCGTCACCCGATCTAACGCCATCCGTTATCTCAATATCATCGTTTGTGACAAGTGCGAGTGTTGATGGGTCGCCAATAACTGTTATCGTGTCTGATCCTGCCTCAGTTGAGTCAATGATAAGATAATACCCCTCGGTCCCTGTCATATCATGAATATATCTCCCTATGTGATCCTTTGCAGCAGTCACAAGTGTCTCAGCTGATGATGTGATTACGCATTTATTCCCCGTGCATGAGACTGTTGGGGATGCGTCCGTTGCTGTTGTTGTGTCAGCATAGGTTATCGCATCATGCGAGCTTGTTGCACAACTTGCATCTGCATCTTGATCAAGTGTGTCAGTAATTAAATAAACCCGACCACGTGCTAAACCGTCAGTTAAGCGAACGTATTTATTATTATGCTGATCATTCGTCCATGATTCACTAGCGCAGATTTGGGTTTCGCGTGAAGCGTGCGAACCAGTTCCCGTATCTGTTCCAGTATCATCCTGAGTCCCTTGAATTTCTAAATAACCAGTGCCGGCATTATCGATACCCGTCTGCACTGAGGCATTTGAATTAAGCCTCACTGTTACATTTTTG